>JAAYMV010000073.1 GCA_012521185.1 Bacillota bacterium | reverse complement strand
TGATTACATATGGGATTTAGCAAACCGAACCAACATAAATGGACATGGTTATGGTTGGGTAATTGATAGTCATAAAACAACAATTGCTCATCCTGTTCAGGAGTATATCGGCAATAATCTGCTTCTGCAGAGTAACAGTGAATTACAAGCAATTGCCGAATAAATGGCAGCTGGCAACCTTGATTTGCTTAGCTATCAAGAGTCGGGTGAAGATATGACTGTTGCTTTTGCTCCGATTCCTATTACTGGCTGGTCCATTGCAACGGTTGCCAAAACCAATGATTTGTATTCTGATTTAACCTTACTACGCAGTTCTTTTGTGAAGTTAACTTTATTTGTTTTATCAATTGGTGTTCTATTAAGTTATGTGTTTGCGAGAGGTCTAGCTCAACCATTAGTAAAATTAACTAATACTGTTCAGTTAGTAGCTGAAGGAGATTTTAGCCAGACATTGGCTATGGATCGGAAGGATGAAATTGGCCAGTTAGCAGTGGCTTTTAATCGGATGGTAACCGCTATTCAAAGATTATTAGATGCTATTCGTAATTCTGGTAATCAGGTGGAGCGGTATTCCTTGGAATTGTCCTCATCGATGGAAGAAAATAATGCATCGATTACTGAGATTGCTAATGCAGCAGCGGAGTTAGCTACTACTGTTGAACAGATGAATGAGCGGTCTCAAGAAATGTTAGTTACCACAAAAGAGATATCAAATAAGGTGGTAGCAGGAGAACAGGCATTAGACAATACTGTTACTCAAACTGCGGTTTTAAAAGAAGATATCCAAGGCTTGTACAATGCTATTGACAGTTTGAATGCTCACTCAGTAGAGGTTGAAAAAATCGTCGAAGCTATTGCCCATATTGCAGAGCAAACTAATTTACTTGCTTTAAATGCTTCTATTGAAGCTGCTCGAGCTGGAGAGCACGGTCGCGGCTTTGCTGTTGTTGCGGAAGAAATTAGGCAATTATCAGATCAGTCTAAGTTGGCTACGGAAAATATTGCTCAATCATTAGCTGGTATAAAAAAGGATGTGCAACAAGCTGTCAAGGGTATCGAATCAGGTATTATTCAAGCTGAAGATACTGCTGATATTGTTGCTCAAAGCAGTGTTACTTTACATGAAGTATTGGATTCAGTTACTAATTTAACGGAAGGATTAAATGAAATTCTTAATAATATTGCGACTGTAGGTGAAGGCAGTCAACAAATGGCTGCTATGACTGAAGAACAATCAGCTATAGTTGAACACCTATCAACAGCTTCTACAGAGTTAAGTAAAATGTCTCAGGAACTGTTAGGCCTGTTTCAAGAGTTTATTCTCTAATCATTGCTAATTTATAGGTAATGTGGTATATTTATTAAAATGATATAATGGCTCAGTAAAATATTTATTAAAGGGGGAGGCGTTCGGAGGTGGGTTGGACACCAGCATTATCTGTAGGCGTGGAAATGATTGATGAACAACATAAGACTTGGTTTGATAAAGCGGAAAAACTGTTTGAGGCAGGACGTAACCGACAAGCTAAAGAGTATATTGGTGAGTTATTGGAGTTTCTGGATAGTTATACGAAAAAGCATTTTGCAGATGAAGAAGAATACATGCTTAGTATAAATTATCCAGGTTACGAGGCTCAAAAAAAAGCACACGATTCTTTTATCGAGAAATTAGCTCAACTTAAAGAAGAATATAATTCTTCTGGCGGTAACTTACTAGTAATTATTAATGCAAATAAAATGGTAATTGATTGGTTAACTAATCATATTTCGATTATGGATCGGAAAATTGGTGAATTTGTCCGAGAGCAAGAGAAGTAAATGGGAGGCTTTTCAAAGCCTCTTTTTTTTGTTGACAGATCTGTTACTACTGTATATAATGTGTATATACAGTAGTAACGAATGTTACTGTTGGAGGGAAGTAGATGGATATTATTATCAGTAATTCCAGCGAACAACCAATATATGCCCAGATTGCTACGCAAATTAAAAACTTAATCATCACAGGTGAACTGGCACCAGGAGACGCACTTCCATCAATTCGCTACTTAGCTAAGGAATTACGTATTAGCGTGATCACTACTAAGCGAGCTTATGATGAATTAGAGCGTGATGGGTTTATCGAAACATTTCCTGGCAAAGGTAGTTTTGTAGCTAGTAAAAATACTGATTTTATTCGGGAAGAATATTTAAGAATAGCGGAAGAACACTTGGAAAAAGCAGTGCGGGCCGCAAAAGTAGCTGGAATTGAATTGACCGAATTAGAAGAAGTATTACGTTTGCTTTATCGGGAGGGATAAAAAATGGAAAACTTGTTGGAAATTAAGGGATTAACGAAACGTTATGATGGGTTTACATTGGATAGTATTGATTTAGCGATACCAAAAGGCTGTATCATGGGATTTATTGGAGAAAATGGTGCTGGTAAAACCACTACCATAAAGTTAATTCTAAATCTTATTCATCGTGATCAGGGATTAATTAAAGTTTTTGGCTTGGATAATCAAAAACATGAACTGCAGATTAAGCAGGATCTTGGTGTTGTTTTTGACGAAAGCAATTTTCCTGATAGTATTCTAGTGCCTCATGTAGATGCAGTGATGAAAAGAATTTACAGAAATTGGGATTCAAATACTTTTTACAACTATATTGATAAGTTTTCATTGCCTACTAAGAAAGAGTATAAAAGCTTTTCACGGGGAATGAAAATGAAATTATCTTTAGCAGTTGCTCTTTCACATAATCCTCGATTATTACTATTAGATGAAGCTACTAGTGGTTTAGATCCGGTAATTCGCGATGAGATATTAGATGTGTTTTTAGAGTTTATTCAAGATGAGGAAAAGTCGATTTTAGTGTCCTCGCATATCATCAGTGATATTGAAAAGATTGCTGACTATATTGTCTTTATTCATCAAGGCCGGATTGTTTTTGCAGAATCGAAGGAAGACTTAGCTAGAAATTATGGGATTCTAAAATGTACTATAGCGGACTTTGAAACCCTAGAACAACAATATATTAAAGGCTATCGCAAAAACCAGTTTGGTGTGGAGGCTTTAGTGTTAAAGGAGCATTTTAAGAAAGGTTATCTGGTAGATCCAGCTAGTCTTGAACAAATTATGTTGTTTACCATTAAGGGGGATAATCGATGAAAGGATTGTTATTAAAAGATTTCTATGCCCTAAGAAAACAAGGACGTGTAATTTTTGCTCTATCTATCTTTTATTTAATACTAGGGCTGAGCTCAGGAAATATTGGGATGTTTGGTACCATGATTACTTTGTTATCAGCCATGTTACCAATAACTACTATGTCCTACGATGAATACCATAAATGGGATCGGTATGCTTTGGCTATGCCTGTTTCTCGCAAGACTATCGTCTTAAGTAAGTACTGCTTAGGAATTATTTGTAGTTTAGCTGCTTCCTTGTTAGTCTTATTGGTCAATTTATTAATGAGCTTAACGAATGATTTATCTCTTATCCTTATTCTGCAGAGTAACCTAGTTTTTATTGTAGTAGCCAACCTATTCCTAGCCATCGTCTTACCGATCATCTTTAAATTTGGGATTGAAAAAGGTCGGATGATTATGTTAATGGTAATTGCTCTGCCAACTTTAGGTCTTATCTTGCTAGGCAAGTTAGGTGTTAGCTTACCAAGTGAGCAAGTATTAATTAGAATGCTGTATCTATCGCCGATTGTAGTGTTTATTCTTGTTTTTCTGTCCATACAATTATCCAATAAAATCTATCAACAAAAAGAATTCTAGCAGGCTGTCCAAGTCGATCTGGCAGGATATAGTAATTGGTTGTAGAAATTTGTAGCAGAGCATATTACAGGAGGAATTATAAATGGATAATTTTTTTGTTACTGCAAGGCCAGAAGAAGTAGGAATCGAGTCACAGCATATTACTAATTTTATGAAGAAGTTGGAAGTATATAATTTGACCATGCACAGTATTTTACTTATTCGTCATGGTAAATTAGTTGCCGAAGCATATTATGCGCCTTATACAGCCAATACCTTACATCGGATGTTTTCAGTAACGAAAAGTTTTACCGCATTAGGAATAGGTTTATTAGCCGAGGAAGGTAAGCTTTCATTAGAAGATCGGATTATTGATCATTTCCCAGAAAAATTACCTAGTGAAGGTGTTCATCCTTACATTGCCGAGATTACCATTGGGGATATGTTAATGATGTCCACGGCTCATGAAAAAACTACTTATAAAAGATGGCCTGACGGGGATTGGGTAAAAAGCTTTTTTGCCATTGAACCTTCCCATATTCCTGGAACAGTATTTTCCTATGATACCTCCTCTAGTCATACTTTAGCTGCCTTAGTGGAAAAGTTGTCTGGTATGTCTTTATTAGATTATTTAAGAAGTAAGTTTTTAGATGAAATAGGATTTTCCAAGGACGCTTATATTAAAACTGACCCAATGGGCATAGCTCAAGGTGGTTCTGGTTTAATGGCCTTACCTATTGATTTAGCAAAGGTAGCTTGGGTGGTTATGCAAGAAGGCTGTTATCAAGGCAAGCAGTATCTTCCAAAAGAGTTTATACAAGAGGCCGTTAAAAAACAAATTGAGACAGTGGTACGAGGACTAGGTATCGATGAACGTCAAGGTTACGGTTATCAATTTTGGCGGGTTCGTAATAATGGATATGCTATGTTTGGTATGGGCGGTCAGTTTGCTGTTTGTTTCCCAGAGCAGGATTTAATCTTGGTTACTACTGCTGATCTTCAAGAGCAACCTTATGGTGCTACAATCATGTTTGAAGCCTTTTATAGCGAAATCTTTGATAAGCTTGCTGATCAACCCTTACCAGTTAATGCACAAGCTTGGGCTGAACTGCAAGCAACGATTGAAAAGGCAGCAATTAAACCATTAACTGGGAACAAGTCTAGTTTAACTAATAGTGTGAATCAGCAACAATATATTTTCCCAGAAAATCAAATGGGCTTAAAGAGTATCAAATTAGAATTAGGGGATCAGCAAGGCAAGCTGTATTACACTAATCAAACCGGTAGTCATCAGCTGGTATTTGGATTAGAAGAACTGGTCGTTAGTCAATTTCCTCATTATAATTGGAAGTGTGCTAGCTCAGCAGCTTGGGCAGACCAAAAAACCTTGGTCATTAAAAGTCATATTATTGATGAGGAAATTGGTACGATTACAATTCAATTAGCTTTCAAAGATAGTCGAGTCACTGTCTATATGAAAAAAGTGATAGAATCGGGTTTTAGTGAGTTTTCTGGTTTCGTTAGTGGCAAATTAGCTTAATGGAGGTAGATTATTGGATACTGCAAGATTGGCTAAGCAAATTCAATTTATTGTTGAAATTGATCAGGCTAAACAAGTGCTACGCCAAAATGTTGTCATAGGTACTAAAAGGCAGGAAAATGATGCGGAACATTCCTGGCATATGGCGGTAATGGCTATAATTTTGTCGGAGTATTCCGCAGTTGAAGATTTAGACATGTTAAAAGTCTTGAAGATGGCTTTGGTTCACGATTTAGTAGAAATCTATGCCGGGGATACCTTTTGTTATGATGAAGCTGCTAAACAAGATAAAGAGCAGCGAGAGCAGGCAGCTGCTGAGCGCTTGTTTAGTTTATTGCCAAGTGATCAAGGACTGGAGTTTAAAGAGTTATGGCGGGAATTTGAGGCTCAAGCCACACCAGAAGCTCGATTTACTGCTTGTTTAGATCGATTACAACCATTGCTGTTAAACTATCATACCCAAGGGCATACTTGGCAAAAGCCTGGAGTAAACAGCAGTAAAGTGCTGGAGCGGAATCATATGCTAAAAGAGAATACTCCAGTATTATGGGATTATGCTAAACAAGTTATTGATGATGCCATTAAGCAGGGTTATTTAAAGCTTTAACTGGATCTTGGTCAGCAGCTATTTTAGCCGGAATTATACCGCCTAGCATGGTTAGGGTTACGCTTAAAAGGACTAAAGTTAGAGCATGGAAGGGATTTAACTGGGCAACATTAGTTAGCTCAGTTAAGTCCTCTAACATGCTGTTGATTGGTCTGATTAATAAGTAAGCAAGGGCAATGCCTAGCAGCCCAGAGCTAGCTCCGATAATAAAAGTTTCTGCATTAAAGACCCGTAAAATATCTCGTCTACGGGCTCCTAGAGCCCGTAGAATTCCAATTTCTTGAGTTCGTTCTAGCACAGAAACATAGGTAATAATTCCAATCATGATAAATGAAACAACTAAAGAGATGCTAGCGAAAGTAATTAATACTAAGGTAATTCCATTCATGATCCCGCTAGTTAAGTTGGCTACTGTAGCAGCTAAATCAGTATAGTGAATGCTTTGATCCGGCTCTTTGTCATGGTTCCAAGAGTCGAGAAATTCTAGTATTTGGGCTTTGGCAGTAAAATTTACCGGATAGAGCTGAATCATGGCTGGTTTTCGGTTAGCTCCCAATAGATTTAACATGTTTTCTTTAGTTGTTGGTCCTGTTGGAACATTAGATACGAAATTGGTGAAATGAGTACTAGCAGTACTAGTTTGCTGAAAGGGTTCCCCAGTTAAAATGTTATAATCTTTTTCTAGTTGCGCTTGCACTATTTCTGATTGATAGGCATTTTCAATATATAGCTGAGCAACTTGATCAGAGTAACTAATACCAGGTGGGATCGTGGCTAAATTAGGATCTTCTTGCCCTCGTAGAATACCTACGATTGTTAAGGTAATTCCTTCAGCACTATGATACAAGTCTTTTAATCTCTCTTGTGAACTATCAATACTGAAATATTCTCCTTGTTTGATATAAAAATCATCATTAAATACTAGTTTAAGTTGTTGGCCAAGCAACTGTTGATAGTCGATGCCTGCTTCCAAAGTTTTTTGACCTAGAATTTGCAAAATGGATGCATCCAGACGATTGAATCCATCGACAATTAAAACTAAGTCGGTTATTTCTTCAGGATATTTACCTGCTAGTAAAGGGAAATTTTGTTCTAAATAACCTTCAGCATTAGGGTTGGATTTTGTGGGATAAGCTGTAAAATTGATTGTTGCCGAATTAATAATATTAATTTGCCCCTGGTCCAACTTTAGGATATTAAAATTAATTGGTCGAACATAGCCAATTCCTGCTAACAATGAGGAATCAATTTGAGCAAGAAAATCTAGATACTCATCAGTAATAATATTTCGATGAACTTTGTTATTTTTGCTAGGTTCATATGGATATATTAGGCCAGCAGTCAGACTTGATTGCTGTTTTTTTGTACTGGTTTTAGTTTGGTTATGCTTCATTAGAGAATCTAGATCGATTTCCATGGTCCGTTGACTAATCATGATGGGAAATCCAGCTAAGGTGTTTGATTCAAACTGATTAATTTGTTGTTTAAAACCGTTAGATAAGGCTAGAATTAGCGCAATTCCAACAATTCCAACACTACAAGCAAAAGCCGTTAAGCCAGTTCGCCATTTTTTGGTAATCATATTTTTACCAGATAAGTTCAAAGCTGTGAAATAATTCATTTTGGTCATTCGCAATTGATCAGTTTGCTGATGCTGTTCGACCTGATAAGGGTGAGAGTCACTAACAATACAACCATCGCTAAATTCAATTATTCTAGAAGCATATTTAGTAGCTAGTTCAGCGTTATGGGTAACCATTATTACCAGTTTTTCATGAGCTATTTCTTTGATTAATTCCATGATTTGAATGCTAGTTTTGCTATCTAGGACTCCAGTTGGTTCATCTGCTAAAATAATATCAGGGTCATTGACTAAAGCTCGGGCAATAGCTACCCGTTGCCTTTCGCCTCCAGATAGCTGATTTGGTTTTTTATGAAGATGCTCTTTTAAACCAACTTTAGTAAGAACTTCGATGGCTTTAGCTTGTCTTTCCTTAGCTGAAATACCGCTAAGTCGCAGACCTAACTCAACATTATTTAAAACTGATAAGTGCGGTATTAAATGATAACTTTGGAAGATAAATCCAATGCTATTATTTCGATAAGCATCCCATTCCTGAGCTGTAAACTCCTTGGTTGATCGGCCGTTGATTAGTAAATCCCCGCTATCATAGCGGTCTAATCCACCGATAATATTTAGACATGTGGATTTCCCTGAACCGCTGGGGCCAAGAATGGCCACGAATTCATTACTGCGAAAAGCAGCATCTATTTTGTTTAAGGCAGTTTGGCTAAAACCACCTGTTTGATAACTTTTAGTTATGTTTTTTAGCTCGATCATAATAGTGCCTCCTTGAAAATTTGGCTCTGTCCTATTATGACGCTTTGAAAAATAAAAAAACCTACCTTGACGGATTTTGTCAAGGTAGGTAAGTTGGTCACCATATTAGCCAAAAACAGAAAACTGCAGCCAGTAGCTAATTATTCCTACTATAAAGGCCACAATGGTATTGATGATTGTAACCCAGACAGAGGCTTTTTTATCAATAGCAATTAGCGGGAATAAAGCATCCCCATCTTGGGAGATAGTATTAGCTAGTAAAGCTGAAAATGGAACTAAGCCACGAATATATAGACTGACAAAGATAATTTGTGGCCCGCAACCAGGAATCATCCCGATTAGGGTTCCAATAATTACAGCAGCAAAACCAGTCTGGGTCAAAAAAGCTGTCATGGTCATTTCACCAGCTAGATAATTGCCAGAACCTAAGGCTAGAACAAATAACTCATAAGCTAAATAAGCGAAGAACACCCATGTTGCGACAAAGGCTGTTTCCTGCGCATTATGAACAATAGTTTCTTTTATATTATGCAGTTTTAATTCAGCTTCTTCGTGAGTATCATCTTGAATGAACTTTTTGCTAGCAATCATCATGATAATCGATAAGACTGTACCACTTACTCCCACAATTGTAGCAAAATTAGGGAATAAGAAGCTATCTAAATCTATTTGGAATAAATCTAAAATACCAAGGATTAAACCAATTCCTAACACTACCCAATAAACGCCGAATCCTTGGTGAGTTAATTTATAACCTAAACCATGAGTAGGTTGGTGACCTTTAATTTCATGGTGAAGAATTAGGTCGATTTCATCTCCCTCTTGGTGACCTAAGTGAATAATGCTTTCATCAGCTACAGCAGCTTCTTGACGTAAATGAGAATGGTCCTGTTGATGATGAGCCATTCGACGTTCTTCTTTTTTTTGTTGCCGAGCATGGTAATCTTCGAGTAAACCTGCTCCAATTTGGAAATAATCGATTATATATCCAGTAATAATAGCTATGATAAATGATAAAGCAGTAACTATGGCAAAATCTACGGGCTTTGTTGATAGTAATACGAATGCCGCATCACCCATGGTTGCTACTAAGGTAGCTGTGATTGTGCCGAACGTTACAGTCCCTCTATGAAACAGGGGCATCACAAAGATTGCACCGCCGCAGCCGGGAGTAATACCGAGGAAAGCACCAATGATTGGCTGCCATTTTTTAGCTGCTTCAATTTTCTTGATTAGTTTGCCAGCAAGCAAATAATCAATATAGCCAAAAAACAGAAGTACAGCCCCAACAAAAACGGTAACTTGAATAAAAGCGTTTTCTGCACTAACAATTACTAAATCTAAAATTTCGTTAAACACTTGCATTCCCTCCTTTTACAGGTTTAATACTAGATTAATCCCTAGAGCTCCTGCTGTCAAGCAGACTGAAAATTGTCGGTAGTAAATAACTAGGTTTCATGCTATAATAATGATAACCGTTTTGATTAACCAATTTTTACCAGTAAAATCTGAGATAAATAAGAAAATTTGATCTAAATCATAGTTTACGAATTCTCATTTACGGTATGCTAAGGTTAACAACAAACCGAGGGGGTAAAAGGATGAATTGGAGTAAAAAGATCACTGATAAGGTAACTTGGGTCGGTAAAGTGGACTGGGAATTAAAATCCTTTCATGGGGAAGAACTATCGACGCATCGAGGTTCAACATACAACTCTTACTTAATCCGTGATGAAAAAGTAGCGCTGATCGATACAGTTTGGTTACCATTCGATAAGGAATTTGTGAAAAAATTGAAAGAAGAAATCGATTTACAAGAAATTGATTATATTATCATAAATCATGGGGAAGTGGATCATAGTGGTGCGCTGCCAGAATTGATGCGAGAAATTCCAGATACCCCAATTTATTGTACTAATAATGGTGTTAAATCTTTGAAAGGACATTACCATCAAGATTGGAATTTCGTTCCTGTAAAAACTGGTGATACACTAGATTTAGGCGAAAGTAAGTTAGTCTTTGTTGAAGCTCCTATGTTGCACTGGCCTGACTCCATGTTTACTTATATGACCGGTGAAAATATCCTATTTAGTAATGACGCTTTCGGCCAACATTATGCTACTGAGGCACTGTATAACGATTTAGTGGATCAATGTGAATTGTTTGCTGAGGCGATTAAGTACTATGCCAATATATTGACGCCATTTAGTGCTTTAGTAAAGAAGAAAATTGATGAAGTATTAGCTTTAAATTTACCTGTAGATTTAATTTGTACAAGCCATGGTGTGATTTGGCGGGAGAATCCAACGCAAATTATTGAGCAATATTTGAAATGGGCCGATAATTATCAGGAAAACCAAATCACCATTGTTTATGATTCCATGTGGGAAGGTACTAAACAGATGGCAGAAGCCATTGCTGATGGAATTAGACAAGCTGATCCAGAATTGATTGTTAAATTATCGAATATAGGAAAAGATGATAAAAATAATACGATTACGGAAATTTTCAAATCTAAAGCTGTTTTATTTGGTTCATCTACTGTTAACAACCGTTATTTAAGTAGTATGGGTAGCATGATGGAAATGGTAAAAGGTATGAAGTTTAAAAACAAGAAAGCTGCTGCTTTTGGTAGTTATGGCTGGAGTGGAGAAGCAGTTAAGTTAATAACTCAAGAGCTGAAGGATGCAGGTTTTGAAGTCGTTGATGAAGGTATTAGAGCTTTATGGCAACCTGATGCCGAAGCGGTTGCTGCTTGTATCGCTTACGGAAAAGAGTTTGTTAGTAAATTGTAATAATAAGGTGAAGGGCTGTCGATAAAGGACAGCCCTTTTTCTATTGGATGGGAATAGTTCGTTTAGTATTTGGACCTGAGTTATGATTAGGAAATCTGATTTCCAGAATACCATCTTTAAATTCAGCTTTAATCATTTCAGGATCTACTTCCCCTATATAAAAGCTTCTTGAACTATAACTTGTCCGTCTTTCTTTCCGAATGTAATTAGGACTTTCATCGGCAGTTTGTTTTTCTTGTTGGACACTGATAGTTAAATGATCATTATCGATTTGGATATTGATGTTTTCTTTAGGTACCCCAGGTAATTCAGCCTGTAGCACGTATTCGTTATCAACCTCCTTAATATCCACCCTGAAACTATTGTGAAATACATCAGACATCCAATCAAGCCTACCTACTAGTGGATTAAAGAGACTAGTAACCTCTTCAGGTAGATTGTGCGACCATTGTTTCCGCATTTGTCCACCTCCTTAAATTCTATATCTTTATTGTTTCCTTCTAGAAACAGATTATAAACAATTGAATTGTATAATAATTCAGAAGGAACTCAGCATAATTTAGGAGAAGAATAAAAGAAACTAAAAATAGCGGTGATAGAAGTGGATACAATAATTAGAGTGCAGATGTATATCGTTATTTTGATCATGTTACTAATTATCTTGTCGCAGCATGCTAAAGAAGGTAAGTATTATTTTGTCCAACATCGTTTATTTAGATTATTAGTAGTTAGCTTGCTTGTAGTCACTATTATCGATTTAATCAGTTGGCTATTAAATGGACAGTACCAGTTCTTATGGCCACAATTAGTAACTTGGGGTAATCTTTTGGTGCTAGCTTGTTATTTGATGCCTTTCTTGCTGTGGATTCTATTTGTGGATTTTGAAGTATACGGCCAGATAAAAAGATTGAAACCTCGGTTACTTTTTTATATTATTCCATTACTTATTGTTGGTGTGCATATTTTGTTGCGGCCATATCACTTACATTTTTTTATCATATCTGAGAACGGTCGGTTTTATCGAGGAAATGGCCCATTACTTTTTAATCTTATTGGAATACTATTGCTTGCTTATACCGCTTGGTTTGTGTTGAAACATTGGCGAATAATTTATTGGCGGAATCGCTGGGCATTATTAATGTTTTCCATTCTTCCGTTAATAACTTTGTTGATCCAAGCGAAGAATGGGTACTTTAATTTATTGTGGGCAAGTTTTAGTTTGTCTGTACTTATTATTTATATTACAATGCAAAACAAGGCAGTGAAAACTGATTACTTAACAGGATTTTATAATCGTCGTCATTTAGAATCGTTTTTAACCAACAAATTAAATAATCTGCAGACCGACCAGGTATTTACGGTTATAATGATCGACCTTTATGAGTTGTGTTCTATTAACGATGAGTTTGGACATACTTCTGGTGATCGGGCTTTAGATGCTTTGGCTTTAATCATTCGTAGTGTCTTTGCCTATGATGATTTTATTGCAAGGTACTCAGGACACAAGTTTGTTATATTATCAGACATAGCTGATGAAAAAATGTTGGAGAAAAAGATTAATGATCTTAACGAACATATTGCTCTGTTTAACGAAAAGAAGCGGGAACCTTTTGAACTAAGGATTAAGCTAACTTGCGAAATGATTTCCCGGGAAATTGGAATTAAATCTATGGATTTATTAGCTTACTTAGAATCGCAAATTACCTCTTGACCTTACCGTTGCGTCAAGGTGTATAGTGTGACTGTTAGGAGGTGTTTCATGGAATACACAGTTCAAGGTTTGGCCAAATTAGCTGGGATAACTGGAAGAACGATTCGATATTATGACGAACAAGGTCTCCTTAAGCCGGCAAGAATAAATTCTTCTGGTTATCGAATTTATGGTCCAGCCGAAATTGATTTGCTGCAGCAGATTCTTTTCTATCGCGAACTGGGTTTTAGTTTACAGCAGATTAAAAAAATAATCACTGATGAAAATTTCGATAAAACCCAGGCATTAAAAGAACACCGTGAAAGACTTCTGGCAAAACGTGAGCAATTAGATGAATTGATTAATACTGTGGAAAAGTCAATTGCTCAAGCAGAAGGGAAGGGTATTATGAGCGATCAAGAAAAATTTGAAGGCTTTACTAAACGCTTGATTGAAGAAAATGAAGCGAAATATGGAAAAGAAGTGCGAGAAAAATATGGTGACGAAACTGTGGATCAGTCTAATACAAAATTGTTGAAGATGACTGAGGCAGAGTATGCAGAGTTAACCGATCTAGATCGACAAATTAAAGAGCTATTAGAGCAGGCCATGAATGAAGGCGCAGCACCTTCTAGCGAATTAGGGCAAAAGATTGCTGATTTACATCGGCAATGGATTTGTTATTATTGGTCAACTTATAGCAAGGAAGCTCATGCTGGATTAGCAGAAATGTATGTAGCTGATCCTCGCTTTACTGCTTACTATGATCAAAAGCAACCAGGTACAGCTAATTTCTTAAAAGAAGCAATTTTGTGCTATACAGGTAAAGCTAAGTAACCACAAACTCTCCTTGGATTTCAAGGAGAGTTTGTTGTATAATTCATTGCTTTATTTAAAGTTAAGGAATTAGGTGTAACTAAAGAGTCGTAAACCATGATTTCTACGCCTTGTTGTTCCGCTTGCATGAGAGCCTTGGAGAACTTTTCATCCATGGTGAAATTAGGGTGGAATAACTTCGGCCCCTGCATTTGTACTAAGAAAAAGATTATTCCTCGATATCCGGCATTTACTACATCAATCATTTCTAATACATGCTTTGCTCCTCGGTCTGTGGGAGCATCTGGAAACATTGCGACTGAATCCTTTTCTAAAGTTACCCCTTTAACTTCGATAAAACCCTTATCCCTTTCTGATTCAAAGTATAAATCGAATCTAGAATTTCCGAATTTAACTTCGCGTTGAATTTTTTTGAGATTAGTCAAACTAGGCACTAAGTTATTCTTTAGTCCACTAAACACAGCCATATTTGGTGCTTGGGAATCCATGTTAACTAGCATATTTCCTTTCCAAACAGCAATAAGAGAGTATTTAGTTTTCCGTGTAGGAACATGGGAACAATCCTCAAGGATTACTTTAGCTCCTGGAACTAATAGTTCTTTACAGCGCCCTGTATTCTTGACATGCACGGTTTTTTCACGTCCATCAATTTCAACATGAGCAATGAATCGATTTGGTCGTTTAACAAATTTTGCTTCAATAATTTTATCGTACTTCATTTTAAACTCCAATTCTATAAATGTTCTTATTGGTAATTGTATCATAAAACAAAAGGATTTTATCTACATTAAGCCAAAGAGTATTAAGAGAATTATACTATGGAGGTATGATGATGCAAAATATTGCTTTTATTGGTGTTGGTGTAATGGGTCGTTCTATGGTACGTAACTTGATGAAAAATGGTTATCAAGTGAGTATTTATACTAGAACTAAGAGAAAGGTGCTAGATGTGATTGAAGATGGAGCCCTATGGTGTGATTCCATTGCTGAATGCGTGCAAAATAAAGATGCAGTAATCACTATGGTTGGCTTTCCAAAAGATGTGGAAGAAGTTTATTTTGGGGAACATGGTATTATTCAGCATGCTAAACCAGGTGCTTACTTAATAGATATGACAACTACTAGTCCGAAATTGAGTCAACGGATTTACCAAGAAGCCTCTGCAAAAGGTTTGTTTGCTTTAGATGCTCCAGTATCTGGTGGAGATGTGGGAGCGAAAAATGCTACATTAGCCATTATGGTTGGCGGAGAAGAAGCTGCCTTTAATGCCTGTCTACCTATTTTTGAAGTTTTGGGGAAAACTATCACTTACCATGGTCCTGCTGGTTCTGGTCAGCATACTAAAATGGCTAACCAAATTGCTATAGCTGGTACATTAGCAGGAGTCTGTGAAGCCTTGGCTTATGGGAAGGCAGCAGGACTAGATTTAGAAAAGATGTTGACCACGATTAGTTCAGGCGCCGCTGGCAGTTGGCAAATGTCTAATAATGGGGCACAAATTTTAAAAGGCAATTATGACCCAGGCTTTTATATTAAACATTTTATAAAGGATATGACCATTGCTGCAGAGGAAAGCAGTGACGTTCAATTGGAGTTAGCAGTTTTAAAAAATGTTTTATCTATGTATCAAGAATTAGCAAAAGCTGGGCTAGAAGATTTAGGTACGCAAGCATTGATTAAATATTATGAAAAATAAAGAAGAGTAGCTTGCAATAATTAAATCCAAAGGGTAAAATATAAATGGTATTTTCTCGATGAGGAGGAACTGTTTTGAAGCCTACGATGGAGGAAGTCGCCGAGTTAGCAAAGGTTTCCCGTGCCACTGTATCACGGGTCTTAAGCGATAGTACCAATGTGAGTCCGGAAAAAAGACGATTGGTTTTAGAAGCGGTGAAGCAGTTAGGTTATGAACCATTGAAGCAGACAAATGTGAGAGTTCCCATTGCGGTTCATATTTCATCCTCCCCAGATTGGACTAAATTCTATGAGAAGATACTTGAAGGAATAGAGCAAGCTGCATCAGCTGAGAAATTACTGATCCAAGATGATTTAGGACAAGCGAAAGGACTAATTCTGTTAGGTAATGCAGCAATTAAACCAAGTAATGTTCCGGTCGTAGTGGTTGATGGTTTACTTGAAGAGGAGGATTACTCGTTAATTAGCATAGATGAACGGAAGGCCATGTTAGAAGCGATTCAACTGTTAGTAAAATATGGTCATCGGCAGATTGCATTCTTAAATGGTCCGGAGCATGATATAATCAGACAAGAACGATTACGTGGCTATAAGTTAGGTATATTATGTGCTAGGCTTCCGGTAAACGAAGCATTAATTCAGGTTGCTACCAATTGGGATCGGCAAAGTGGTTATCAAGCCACTTTACAGCTTTTAGAACAGGCTTCTCCAACTGCTTTGGTGGCAGCTAGTTCTGAATTAGCTTTAGGAGCATATCAAGCCATAGTTGATCAAGGATTAAAGATTCCTAAAGATATTTCTCTTGTTGGTTTTGACGATTTGGAGTTAACAAAAGAGTTAACTCCGCCAATGAGTAGAATAGACGTGTCCTTAGTTTCAATGGGAAAATGGGCGGCAACACTCTTAAAAAGTCTAATTGACGATGAAGGGCGCAGTCCAGTGCGGTTAAATGTCCCAGCAGTGATCAGGCAAACATCATCTATCGGTAGGGCTAAGCATTAAGGAGTGAAGTACTTATATGACAAAACAACCCAAAGATACCCGTGTTGTTTTGGGGATGTCTGGCGGCGTAGATTCTTCGGTCGCTGCTTTATTACTAAAACAACAAGGGTACGATGTAATAGGGGTATTTATGAAAAACTGGGACGATACTGATGAAGATGGTAACTGTACAGCAGTTGAAGATTATGAAGATGTTCGTCGGGTTTGTGATCAGATCGGAATTCCATACTATTCGGTTAATTTTGAACAAGAATATTGGGATAAAGTTTTCCAGTATTTTTTAGCAGAATATCGTCGCGGACGTACCCCTAATCCAGATGTGATGTGTAATAAAGAAATAAAATTTAAAGTCTTTTTAGAAAAGGCTTTAGCTTTAGAAGCCGATTATTTAGCTACTGGCCATTACGCCCAAGTAAGATTTAACGATGGCGAGTACCAACTGATTCGTGGGGTAGATAGCAACAAAGACCAAACTTACTTTCTTTATACACTGGGGCAGTATCAATTATCTAAGACTATGTTTCCAATAGGTCATTTAACTAAGCAACAGGTTAGAGCTATTGCTAAAGAACATGGGTTAGTAACGGCTACAAAAAAGGATAGTACCGGTATCTGTTTTATTGGTGAAAAGAATTTTAAAGAATTCCTAAGTAACTACTTACCAGCCCAACCAGGGAAAATTCTTAGTGTTGATGGTAAGGAAGTTGGTAGACATGATGGATTAATGTACTACACGCTTGGCCAACGTAAAGGCTTAGGTATTGGTGGATCAGGTGAGCCTTGGTTTGTGGTTAAGAAAGATTTAGAGAATAACGTTCTGTACGTAGCTCAAGGCCAAGACCATCCAGACCTTTACTCGAATGGTTTAATCGCTTCCGATTTGGAGTGGGTTGGCGCGGTACCTAAAAGTGGTTTTACTTGTACAGCCAAGTTTCGATATCGACAGCCGGATCAGCCGGTTACTGTTGAATATGATGGTGATAAATGTGTTGTTAGATTCCATGAACCACAACGGGCTATTACTCCAGGGCAAGCGGTCGTATTCTACCAAGGCGAAGTGTGTCTAGGCGGAGCTACCATTGATCAAAGTATTCAGTAACTAGACTAGGGGGGTAAATAATGATTATAAAAACCGCCCTTTTAACTATTCATCTTAGTGCAGTGCATTCTTTAAAGGAGAAAAGAGGAATTTTAAATAGTGTACTTAATCGCACTAGGAACAAATTTAATGTAGCAATTGCTGAAGTCGGTTCACAAGACTTATGGCAAAAAGCGGAGGTGGGCATGGCCGTGGTTAGTACTTCTACCAGCCATGCTCACCAACAGGTGGATCAAATAATTCGTTTTATTGAGGCAGAACCTCGGTTAGAGATTGTAGCTGTGGAAACAGAGTTGCTGTGACGATTAAATAATTATTAAATGTCCCAAAATTGATCTATATCAATTTTTTGTAGATCTCCCTATGCTATACTTTTTTTTGTACTAACTTTCACAGTGAATATTACGGAGTAAGTACTTAATTATTTTTATAGCATTACAATCAAGAAGGGGAGATAACAACATGTTTTGTAACCAATGTGAAATGACTGTTGGTGGTGTTGCATGCACCAAGGTTGGAGTGTGCGGTAAAGACGAAAACATTCAAAGTTTACAAGATAACTTGATTTATGCCATGAAAGGTATTGCAGCTTATGCTTATCACGCACGTGAACTTGGTGTAGAGAATCCAAAGATTAATGCTTTCTTTGCTGAGGGTCTTTATAGCACCCTAACAAACGTGAATTTTGACTTAGAACAAACCATTGGCTTTAACTTAAAGGCTGGTCAAATGACCCTTGAAGCCATGAAAATGTTAAAAGAAGCCCATGTGAAGAACTTTGGGGAAATGGTACCTGTAAAGGTCCCTACTAATATATTTGAAGGTCATGGTATTGTAGTTACTGGACACAGTATGAAAGCTCTATATGAGTTGCTGAAACAAACAGAAGGAAAAGGCATTAATATTTATACTCATTCTGAAATGTTACCTGCTCATGGTTACCCAGAACTAAAAAAATTCCCTCATTTAAAAGGAAATCTAGGTGGGGCATGGTTTGATCAAAAATCTTTATTCAGAGATTTCCAAGGGGCAATTTTAGTTACATCTAACTGTGTCATGTTACCAGATGAATCTTATAGAGACAGAATGTTTACCATTGGTGTAGACGGGGTACCAGGTGTGGAACAAATCGAAGGCTATGATTTTACACCATTAATTGAAAAAGCTTTATCATTGCCAAAAATGGAAGGTGAGCCTGAAGGCAAGTATTTAACAACAGGTTTTGCTGATACTAATATTTTGCCAATGGCTGATAAAATCGTTCAAGCAGTGAAAGAAGGTAAGATTCGTCATTTCTTCTTAATAGGCGGCTGTGATGCTCCAGGTAAACACCGTAATTATTATCGTGACTTTGTGGCTAGCTTACCAAAAGATACAGTTGTTTTAACCTTAGCTTGTGGTAAATTTAGATTTAATGATTTAGACCTTGGTGATATCGATGGTATTCCTCGTTTGCTAGACTTAGGTCAATGTAATGATGCGATTGTTGGTATTCAAATTGCTGCGGCTTTAGCTGAAGCCTTTGAATGTGATCTAAATGATTTACCATTAACTTTAGTACTATCTTGGATGGAGCAGAAAGCTATTGCTATTTTAATGAGTTTATTTTCTATCGGTTTGAAAGGTATTTACATCGGTCCATCCGCTCCAGCTTGGATTACACCAAAAGTATTTGAATATCTCCAAGAAAACTTTGATTTACGTCTCACGACAACTGTTGAGGAAGATATTAAGACAATTCTTGGTTAAAACTATGAAAGGATCATTGATTAATTCAATGATCCTTTCTTGTAAATTGGAATGATTTGACGAATAGATAGAGTTAGTCTAGAATGAGGTTAACAATTGAAATGGAAGGTGCTTTAGTTAATGTCTAGAACGAAAATATTTACTAACAAATACGTAGTAGCTATTTTGGCAATTATCGCTTGTGTTTTATGGGGTAGTGCTTTTCCAGTTTTAAAAGTAACCTATAGTGAACTAGGTCTAGACTCCTCTGATACATTAAGTCGTGTTTTATTAGCAGGAGGTCGTTTTTTATTAGCTTCGCTGATGGTTTTTGCAGTGATTAGTTTTGGTTTTCGCGAATCGGTTAAGATAAAAGGAGAGTGGGTTAAACCGTTACTAGGATTAGGACTTGCCCAGACTGGTTTACAGTATTTTTTCTTTTATAATGGAGTTGCCCATGCTACGGGAATAAAAAGTGCGATATTAAATTCCATTGGTAATTTTTTAGTAGTTATTTTTGCTCACTTTGTTTATACAGATGATCGATTAAATCCTAGCAAAATAACTGGATTAATTACTGGCTTACTTGGGATACTGATTATCAACTGGCAGCCTGATCCGAGCGGTTTATCATGGGATTTTACTTTTGTTGGAGAAGGCTTTTTGATTTTTGCAGGATTGGCTGGTGTGGTTGGCACTTTTCAGGCTAAGAAGTTGTCTTCAACTATTAATCCTTTAATTGTTAATGCTTACCAATTATTGTTTGGTTCCTTGTTATTACTGGCTTTTGGTTTGCCTGCTTTGTGGACTCAGGATCTAAATCCTACACCGCTGTTTTGGGGATTGTTTGTTTACTCTGCCTTTTTGTCAGCTGCAGCCTTTTCAATTTGGTATATTCTGTTAAAACATAATAAGGCTGGCGAAGTTACTTTTTATCGCTTTATGATTCCAATTGCCGGAACTATTTTATCGGCGATTTTCTTGCCAGGAGAAAAAATTACTTTATCTGTGGTAATTTCTTTACTCTTAGTAGCCTTTGGAATCGCAATTGTAAATAGCTGGAATGGGAGAGGAAAATGAAGGCGAAGGTTATAGTGGATGCAGATGCTTGTCCACGTTCCTGTTTAGCAATTTTAAAGCAGGAACAAGTAAAATATCAATATCGTTTACTAACGGTGGCTTCTTATAATCATCAAATAAACAATGATGATCATATCGTAGTGGATAATCAAGCGGATGCAGCAGATATTGCCATTATTAATTCAATGCAGCCGGGAGATTTAGTTATTACCCAAGACTGGGGTTTAGCAGCTTTGGTCTTAGCCAAAGGTGGTTTAGCCCTATCCCCTGCTGGTCGAATTTATAATAATGAACAAATGGATTTTATGTTAGAGGAACGTTCTCTAAAAGCTAAGGTGCGGCGTGCAGGAGGAAAAACCAAGGGTGTGTCAGCTAGACGGTTAGAAGATGATCAACGTTTTCATCGTTCTTTGCTAAAATTACTGGAGACTATGATGAATTGCAGTTAGCGCAGAATGGAGTGTTGGATGATGGAACAATTACAACCATGTATTTTAGTGATCTTTGGAGCTACTGGGGATTTAACTAGACGAAAGTTATATCCTGCACTCTATAATCTCTATCGAGATAATTTACTGCCCCAGGATTTTGCCGTGCTTTCAATTGGACGGCGAGAAAAAAGGGAACAGCAAGCTCATGAAGATTTAATTGATTCGATTAAAAGATATTCGCGGATTGAGTTTACTGATAATCAGGCTGATCATCAGTTTCTAGAGCGTTTTCATTACTATCAACTAGATTTCTATGATTCCCATGCTTATGCTGGATTAAAAACTTATCTGGAAGAGTTAGACCAAAAGTATCATACTTTAGGTAATCGAGTGTTTTTCTTAGCAGTTGCTCCAGAACATTTTGCGCCAATAACTTTGGAGATTAAGCAACATCAAATGGCGCCCAACCTGGATTCTTGGCAAAGAGTGGTTATTGAAAAGCCTTTTGGTAGAGATTTGACGTCTGCTAGACAGTTAAATAAAGTTATTCGTCAGACTTTTGCCGAGCAAAATATTTACCGGATAGATCATTATTTAGGTAAAGAGATGGTACAAAACCTAATGGTATTGCGGTTTGCCAACACTTTATTTGAGCCGTTATGGAATAACAAATACATAGATCATGTCCAGATTACTTTTGCTGAAACTGTGGGTGTCGGTACTCGCGGACCTTATTATGAGCAATCTGGTGCTTTGCGAGATATGGTACAGAATCATATGTTACAATTACTGTCTTTAATTGCTATGGAGCCGCCAGTAGATTTAGAAACAGAGTCTATTAGGGATGAAAAAGTTAAAGTTTTGCGTTCTCTTAAAGTAGATCCAGAAAATGTAATTCGCGGACAATATGGTCCTGGAGTAGTTAATGGTGAACAAGTAGTTGCTTATAGGCAAGAGGTGCGGGTTAATCCAAATTCTCAAGTTGAAACTTTTGTTGCTCTCAAGGCGGAAGTGGAGAATTTCAGATGGGCTGGTGTTCCATTTTATCTACGCACTGGCAAAAGAATGCCAGAGAAGTATTCTGAAATAGTTATCCATTTCAAGAAACTACCTGGTGTTCTCTATTTTAAAGATAATAAGTTAGAACCCAATATTTTGATTATTAGTGTGCAGCCAGATGAAGGGATTTTCTTAAGGTTTAACGCGAAACGACCAGGTACTGAACAAACGATTGTCCCTGTTTCTATGGATTTTTGTCATAGCTCTATTGAAGGTTTTAATTCACCGGAAGCATATGAACGATTATTGTATGATGTAATTCGGGGAGAATCCACCTTGTTTACACGTTGGGATGAAGTAGAGTATTCGTGGCGTTTTGTTGATCAAATTGCTAAGGATTGGGATGTTAATAATCCACCAACCTATATTTATCCAGCAGGAAGTAATGGGCCGTCAGAGGCAGACTTTTTATTACGGATGGCTAGTAGGGAATGGTTGTCTAGGAGGTAAAAGATGAGAATCTATGATATTTCTATGGCGATTCATCCAGAAATGACCGTTTGGAAAGATCGGGCTGAGAAGAAGCCAGAATTTGTAATCACCAGAGATTTTGAAAATGGTCAAGGTGGCAGGGAAACAAAAATTTCCATCGATTTGCACACTGGTACTCATATTGATGCCCCTTTGCACTTTATAGAAGACGGCAACACTATTGAACACACAAAGATAGAGCAATTAGTGCGACCAGTGAAAGTATTTGATTTAAGTCATTTAGAAGAACGGATTACGCGGAAAGATTTAGAAGGTTTAGATATTCAAGCTAATGATTTTATTTTATTAAAAACCCGGAATTCTGCTATTGAAGAGTTTGATTTAAACTTTGTGTTTGTGGACCGGACGGGAGCTGAGTACTTAATCGAAAAAAGAATTGCTGGTGTGGGAATCGATTCTTTAGGAATTGAGCGGGATCAAACAGATCATGCTACCCATAAAGGTTTATTAAGTAATAACATAATTATTATCGAAGGCTTACGTTTAGCTGCAGTTTCTCCTGGTGAATATATTATGGTCGCAGCTCCTTTGAAATTAGTAAATGTAGAGGCTGCTCCGGCTAGAATTATTTTGCTAGATTGTAATGACAATGTGTTGACAAAGGATTGTTGATCTGCTAGACTTAGTGTAACAAAAAAAGAATAAATAGAACCTTTAATCCAATCCAGTGAGGTTGGGAAGGACGTCTATACAAGGTGTAGCATCACTATGCTCTTTTTTAGGCTACTTTTAGGCTTCTACCAACTGGTGGAAGCCTTTTTTTACGCCTTGTATACGTTTGGAGGCTCTTAATAGGGAGGAAAAACAAATGAACTCATTATTAAGTACACAACAGTTATCAGTAAATGAAGTGGAAACAATTTTAAGTCGAGCTCAGTTTTTTACTAAGCAAGATATTACATGGAGGACAAGGGCAACAGTAGTGAACTTGTTCTATGAACCAAGTACTCGAACTTGCTTATCATTTCAGCAAGCTGCTCACGCCCTAGGTTTAACCGTCTTAGACTTTACAGTTGAAAGATCAAGTGTGCAAAAAGGTGAGTCATTAGTGGATACTTTGCAGACCTTGGATGCTATCGGAGTGGACCTGGCGATTATTCGTCACCAAGAGGATTGGCCCGCTTTAACTACGGGTTTGAATTTGAGGCTGTCTTTAATCAATGCTGGTTCAGGCCGTTATCATCATCCAACTCAGGCTTTGTTAGATGCTTTAACCATCCAACAAAGCTTTGGCACTCTAAACGGTTTAAAAGTCACTATTATTGGTGACATCTTTCATAGCCGAGTAGCTCGGTCCAATGCACATTTATTAAAAATGTTAGGAGCAACGGTACAATTTGCTGGACCTCAGCAATATTTTGCTACGGATATACCAGGCATAGCCTGGGTAGATGTGGATCAAGCCATGGAAGAGTCAGATGTAATTATGATGCTTAGAATTCAAAAGGAACGGCATGTAGCTCAAGAATATATAGTTGATTACTATGAAAAATATGGACTTAATGATAGACGCTTAAAAATGATTAAGAAAGATGCTATTATTCTTCATCCTGGTCCAGTAAATCGCAATGTAGAAATATGTGACGAAGCTATGACTGACCCTCGCTGCAAGATTTTGCAACAAGTCAAAAATGGGGTTGCTATTCGAAAAGCGGTTATTGAATGGTGTTTGTTAGGAGGTCACAATGAGAAATTGGTTTCTGCATAGTGGTTTGGTGTATCGGGATGGTGCTTTGCATTCAGAAGATATTTTAGTTATAGACGGCAAAATTGTTGCTTTTGGTGAACAAGCAGCAAGTCAGAAAGCAAATTTTTCGGGTCAATTACAAGAAATTGATGTCTCAGATATGTTAATTTCTCGTGGATTCATTGACTTACATGTACATTTGCGAGAACCAGGGGGAGAAGTGAAAGAAACTATTGCAACTGGAACAAAAGCTGCTGCTGCAGGTGGCTTTACTAGTGTATTCGCTATGCCAAATACTAATCCCGTCTTAGATTCCATCGATACTCTGAATAACTTTCAAGAATTAGTAGAGAAGAATGCTGTGATTAAAGTAGAACCAATTGCCGCCTTGACGTTAGGGCGG
Organism: Bacillota bacterium; assembly: GCA_012521185.1. Lineage (GTDB taxonomy): Bacteria > Bacillota > Limnochordia > Darwinibacteriales > DTU012 > JAAYMV01. The sequence continues at coordinate 8,585 of JAAYMV010000073.1, read as the reverse complement.
AAGAATCAACAGTTAGTTGATTTTTCACAGCTGACTCAAGCAGGGGTAAAATTTTTTACCGATGATGGTGATCCAATTTGTGATGCATTAGTGGAAGAAGCAATGATTCAATTAGCGAAGATTGGTGGCGCATTAGTTAATCATTTAGAGGATCCTGCCTATGTTGGTGAAGGATTTTTCCACCAAGCAATTCCTGCAGAATCAGAATATTTAATGTTAGAAAGAGATTTGCAGTTGGTGGAAAAGACAAACTGCCCGTATCATGCAGCCCATCTAAGCTGTGCTCAGTCCGTAGAATTAATTGCAGAGGCGAAAGCGAAAGGTTTACCAGTGACTGCTGAGGTAACTCCTCATCATTTACTGCTTACCTATGAGGACATTTCTTTTCCAGAAGGCCATTTTCAAATGAAACCTCCTTTACGCAGTCCAGAGGATCGTTATGCATTAATTGAAGGATTACGTACGGGAATCATTGATATTATTGCTACGGATCATGCTCCTCATGGTAAAGAAAAAGAAAAAGGTCTTTTCTTCAACTCTCCCTTTGGCGTTACTGGATTAGAGACAGCCTTTCCCGCCCTATATACCTATTTAGTCAAAACAGATGTTATTAAGCTTGAACAACTGCTAGATGCCTTTACTGTTGCGCCAGCTCAAATAAGTGGACAGGCAACTAGTTTAAGAGAAAATATGACAGCAGATTTAGTGGTTATTGATTTGTTGCAGCAGCGATCAGTTAAACAAAGCAGTTTTTTTAGTAAAGGAACTAATTCACCATTTATTGGTCATTTGTTGGAAGGTTGGCCTGTATTAACGTTGGTCAATGGTGAAGTTCGTTATGCTTGCCAAAATACCATGAAAGGAGTTTTATAGTGCTGCTTGATGTTACCGGAATTACTAATTTGACCAGCAACATATGGGAATTGTGCTTGAGTGGTCCATTTCCTTATCAGCGAGTTCAGGCTGGCCAATTTATTAATATTTTGATTAATCAGGGTAAAGACCATATTTTGCGACGTCCAATTAGTATTGCAGAAGTTGATACTAATAAAAAAAGTTTAACTATAGTTTTTCGAGTAGTGGGACAGGGAACAGAATGGTTAAGTCAGCGTCAAGTAGGAGATCAATTGAACATTATTGGTCCTCTAGGTACTGGGTTTCAATTGCCAGCCAAGAATTCTAAAGTAGTGGTTGTTGGTGGTGGAATTGGTGTTCCACCATTATATCAGTTAGTGAAAGAGTTAAAGCAGATAACTAATGATTTGACAATTATTTTGGGATTTCGTAATCAAGCTGATTGTTTTTGGGTGGAACGCTTTGCCAAGCTAGGTCAGGTATTAGTGGCTACTAACGATGGCTCCTTTGGTACTAAAGGTTTTGTAACAGATTTGCTGGATACTAAAGCAAATTATGAATACTTGTATAGCTGTGGCCCCCGTGGTATGTTACAAGCCCTTAAAAATCATTGTCAGGGTATTAATATCCAAGGTTATGTATCTTTAGAGGAACGAATGGCTTGTGGCGTAGGCGCATGTTATGGTTGTGTGTGCAGTTCAGCAGATCGAAAACTGCATTACCGGATTTGCAAAGAAGGTCCTGTTTTTAATTGGGAGGAAGTGGCTTTATGAGTAATCCTAACTTAGCTGTGGAGCTAGCTGGTCTTAAATTAAAAAATCCGGTGATGCCAGCATCTGGTTGTTTCGGTTTTGGGCGTGAATACAGCAATTATTATCCTTTAAGTCAATTAGGGGCAGTGGTGGTAAAAGCAACTACTTTAGAGCCGCGACTTGGAAACCCAACTCCTAGGGTTACAGAGGTCACAGCAGGTATGCTTAATGCCATTGGGCTAGCTAATCCTGGAGTAGAAAAGGTAATTACCCAGGAGTTACCCTGGCTAGCAAAGCAGGATGTGCCGATAATCGTAAATGTGGCTGGAAGTACTGAGCGTGAGTATTGCCGAGTCGTGGAAGAAATTTCGAATAGTGGCTATGCTCAAGCTATAGAACTGAATGTTTCCTGCCCAAATGTGAAACTTGGTGGTTTAACTTTTGGTGCTGATCCAAAGGTTTTAGCTAATTTAATAAAAAAAGTAAAAAAGGTATCTGCAGTTCCGTTGTTTGTCAAATTATCTCCGAATGTCACTGATATTCAAGATTTAGCCATTGCAGCTGAGGCAGCAGGTGCCGATGGGCTTAGCTTGATTAATACTTTAATAGGTATGCAAATTGATATTAAAACTAGGAAGCCAGTTTTAGCCAACAAAATAGGTGGATTATCCGGACCAGCAATCAAACCGGTAGCAGTGCGAATGGTCTATCAGGTTGCTCAGGTCGTTAAGATTCCAATTATTGGCATGGGTGGTATTTATTCAGGCATTGATGCGCTTGAATTTATTATGGCAGGAGCTAGTGCTGTAATGGTAGGTACTGCGAATTTTACTAACCCAATGGCTTGTCCTAAAATAATCAAAGAAATTGCTGATTTTATGGCAGCAGAAGGAATTGAAAGCTTAGAAGAAATCCGGGGGTGTGCCTTGTGAATCATGCGGAAAGAATTATCGTTGCCTTAGACTTAGATAGCAAAGAAGCAATTGAGAATATTTTGGTTAGATTACCAGATGTACGGTTTGTTAAAGTTGGTATGGAATTATTTTATAGTAGTGGGCCTGATTTTATTAGTTTTTTAAAAGATAAAGGTTTAAAGGTATTTCTCGATTTAAAAGTACATGATATTCCTAATACTGCATATCGAGCAATTAATGTTTTGAGTAAGTTAGGTTGTGATTTGCTTAATCTGCACTGTGCCGGTGGGTTAGAAATGATGCAAAGAGCCCGTGAAGCTCTGCAAAAGGATACTAAGTTGCTAGGAGTAACTCAATTAACAAGTACCAGCCAGGAAATGCTTAATCAGCAGCTAAAAATCCCTGGTACTGTTGATGAATGTGTTTTACATTATGCTCAGTTAGCTAAAGAGGCTGGTTTGCATGGAGTAGTTTGTTCTCCCCGAGAAGTAAAAATGTTAAAAAGTGAGTTAGGTGTCGATTTCCTGACTGTCACCCCCGGTGTCAGACCTGCTGGTGGTCAACTGCAGGATCAAAAAAGAGTGATGACACCGCGTGAGGCTATCTTAGCAGGTAGTGATTATTTAGTAATTGGTCGTCCAATTATTCAAGCTGAGGATCCTTACGGGGCTTTTGCCGATATTCTGCAAGAAGTGGAGGAGGCTTTCGATGAACAAACAATTAATTAAGCAATTGGAAAGTCTAGGTGCTTTGAAAACCGGTCATTTTCTGTTAACTTCTGGACTTCATAGTGCTCAGTATATGCAGTGTGCTGCTGTTTTCGAGCATCCCAGGCAAGCCGAGCAGATCGTTAAACAATTAGTTGCTTTATTGAATTATAAAATTGATACTGTTGTCGCACCTGCTATTGGTGGCATTACCCTTGGTTACGAGTTAGCCAAAGCTTTAGATTGTCGTTTTATCTTTGCAGAGCGGGAAAATGGAGTAATGACTTTACGGCGGGGCTTTACGCTTTCAGCAAATGAACAGGTTTTAGTAGTGGAAGATGTGGTTACAACTGGAGGTTCAGTAAGAGAAGTAATTAAAATAGTGGAAGACCATGATTGTACAGTGCAAGCTGTAGCTGCTTTAGTTGATCGTAGTAAAGGACAAGTTGACTTTGATATGCCATTTCACGCTTTGTTAAAATTAGATATTGAAGTTTATCAACCAGACCAGTGTCCTTTATGTCAAGCAGACCTTCCCTTGGTTAAACCTGGTAGTAGACAAATATAGTAAACATCCTGCTTTTTTAGCAGGATGTTTACTATATTTTATAACTTGGTGCAGGATGCAGCCAGCCTTTAGTTTTGCCATATTTGAGAAAGATTTCAAAGAAATCCAATTCTTGAATGATCATTTGTTTGAACAAGTTTCTTATTCGATCATTTAGTTTACACTGTTTATAGGCGCTAATGTGCAATAATGCAGCCCCTTGTAGTCCAAGGAAGATATCGCGATACATTTGATCGTCATTGATTAAATCTGTACTAACAGGAGCAATAATTACTTCAGATGGTCGTTTAGGTAAAGGAATACCGAACTTCTGACATTCCTTTTCTAAAATATTTATTTGCTCTTTAAGGGTATTTAGTCCTAGATCGATTACAATTTTGAAATCGAGATCATGGGCTAAAGCATCATAGAACTCAGTTTTTCTCATGTGATCATAACGGCGGCACAGATGGTTCCATAAATCTCCAGCTGTTCCGCAATCTAGGTTTTCTTCGTTATTTGGTGGAGTATTAGGATAAATTGGTGGGGATTCGATCCAACCTTTAACTTTAAGGTATTTTAGTAATAAATCAATTTGATTAGTGAGCTTAATGATCATCCGATAAAATATTTGGCGGATATTGTCATTGGTGATGCTGGTTCGGTTAGCCAATAGTAAATTTCCTAAATGTTCTTCAAGGAAAATCAAGGCCAGTTTAGCAATTAATTCGTCTCTACTTACTTCTGGATTTCCTGTCCACTCTGAAGGTAGTCGTCCCCGATCAGGACCTTTAATTTGATATGTCTCTAATTGTTGTTTTAATTTGGTAGTATCATTATGGAGATTTTTGATGATTCGGCTTAGGACGATTTTAAGATCTATATCATGAGTCATTTTAGAATCTACTTCTAAACGTTCAATAATGGTGTAGCAGGCATTTAAAATATTCCAGATATTCATCGCTTCTCTTGTATCAATTAGACTTTGGCGAGTTTCTGGTTTCATAAATCTAGTGAAAGCCATCAGTATTCCCCCTTTCTCTCAGTGTTTGTTTTTTCAATTTAAAAAATACAAATGCTGAAGAATACTTATGATGTTATAATATGGTAAAGCATAAGGGGGTGGCTGGTCTGAAATTTGTTTTTGGTAAACAGCGAAACTCAGCAGCGAGTACTCTTGTTATTGGAGATATCCTATATTCTGAAGCAGTAGGTTATGGTTTTATGTCCGAAAAGAATACTGGACATAATCAGATATTTCAAATACCTGAGTTAAATAGTGGCTTTAGTTTATCTCCTGATCTTCAAGGTCAGCTGAGTACTAGGATTAGAACAGAAGCCACATATTGCTATCTTGAGGATAGTAATATTCCGTTGGTTTTTAAAGCTAAGGTACCTGCTAGTGGTAATTATCGAGTAACTTTAAGATTAATTGGCTTAGCGGATGATGCACGAGTAACTATTTTTTCTGAACGTCGACGGTGTATGCTCTTAGATAAACGCTTGCCAGCTGAACAAGTATTTCAATATCAGTTCATTGCTAACCTTTGTGAGTTTATTCCTCGAGGCAAAAAAGAAGTTTATCAAGATTTAATGCTCGATGTTGCTATTGTGGGTAAAAATGTTGGTTTACAAGCAATTCAAGTGGATGTCGCCTCAGCACTGTCAACTATTTACATGGCAGGGGATTCTACCATGACTGATCAGGGGGCTTATTATCCATATTATCCCTGGCATAGTTATTGTGGGTGGGGGCAAATGTTTTCTGCATTACTTAAACCAGAGATTGCTGTTTCTAATCATGCTCATAGCGGTCTCACTACAGAAAGTTATAAACCTCATTGGGAAATTGTGAAGAAGCATTTTAAACCTGGAGATTGGTTCTTCATTCAATTTGGTCATAATGACCAAAAACAGCAACATTTAGAGCCTTTTGGTGGTTATCAAGCTAATTTACGTGATTATGTAGAGCAAGTGCTGGCCCTGGATGGCAAACCAATAATAATTTCACCGGTTAGTCGTAGTCTATGGCACCCAGACGGTACTTTTAATGATTTACTTTCAGAGTATGCTGACGCTTGTCGGCAGTTAGCTGAAGAAATGAACGTGCCCTTTGTTGATTTACATGCGCGCAGTGTGGCTTTTATCAAGAAATTGGGTCCAAAGGATTCGTTGCGCTTTTTTTATCCTAATGATTACACTCATTTCAATGATTATGGAGGATTTGCCATTGCCAAGTTGGTATATCAAGAGTTAATAGCTTTAGAGCTAGAGTTAACGAAGCATCTTAAAACTCTTAGCAGAGAAGAATTAGCTACTAAATTGCCAAAGATGGCTAATGAAGAGGTGAGCTGATGCGTTCCCAAGAATTTTCTACAGCTGGTTTTTATCAAATTGAGCATGGTAACCGAGTTGTCTATAATTTTAATCCTGTTTGGCGCTTTTATAAAGGAATGGTAGAAGGCGGTGAAGCTTTAGATTTTGATGATAGCAGGTGGGAAATTGTAAATTTACCCCATGGGCTAGAATTATTACCCTTAGAAGCTAGTGGTACTATGAATTATCAGGGTCCAGCTTGGTATCGTAAAAAATTTTTAGTAGATACCGCTCAGCAAGGTCGCAAGCTGTATCTACATTTTGAAGCGATCATGGGTAAGTGCAAGATTTGGATTAATGGTAAGTTGAAAGCAGAGCACTATGGTGGATTTTTGCCAATTGTTCTAGATATTACGGATGATGTAGATTATGGTCAGCAGAACTTAGTTGCTATTTGGACTGATAATAGTGATGATCCAATGTATCCACCTGGTAAAGCTCAAGATTTATTAGATTGGACATACTTTGGTGGAATTTATCGAGATGTTTGGTTCTATACCACCGCTCCAGTGCATATTACCGATCCAATTTTAGCCAATAAAGTTGCTGGCGGAGGAGTCTTTGTACATTATGAGACGGTTTCTAAGGAACAGGCTATAGTAGTTGTTGACACAGAAGTAATTAATGAGACTAATACTTCAAAGAACTATCTTTTAGAAACTAGATTATTAGATCAACAGGGACAACTTGTGGCTAGTAGCCAAGAATTACTGGCTCTAGAGCCTTTTAGCAGTCTAACTATTACTCAACGGCTAGTTGTGAATAATCCACAGTTATGGCATCCTAATCATTCAAAGTTATATAATTTGGATTCGCTAGTTATTGATGAAGAGGAACAGATTGTAGATGGTATTCGCAATCGAATTGGCATCCGTAGTGTTGAGTTTCGTGGTGCAGATGGCTTATTTGTAAATGGTCAGCCTTACCCTGGTAAACTAATTGGCGTTAATCGTCATCAAGATTATGCATATATAGGCAATGCTTTACCGAATTCTGGTCATTGGCGAGATGCACAAAAACTGCGAGAAGCTGGTGTAACGGTAGTAAGGGCAGCCCATTATCCGCAGGATCCTGCATTTATGGATGCGTGCGATGAGTTAGGCATATTTGTGATTGTCACCACTCCTGGCTGGCAGTTTTTCAATGATTCTCAGTTGTTTTTGAACCGAGTTTACGATGATATTCGCAATATGGTTCGTCGGGATCGAAATCGTCCGTCAGTTTTAATGTGGGAACCAATATTAAATGAAACTCGTTATTCCCAAGAATTTGTGGAAACTGCCCATCGCATTACTCACGAAGAATATCCTTATCCTGGTTGTTATACAGCAGGGGATGATCATTTAAAAATTAATCAAATACTTGATGTAATGTACGGACATGAAGTAAAATTAGAAAACAAATCCTATTTTACCAGGGAATGGGGGGATAATGTTGATGATTGGAACGCTCAAAATGCCAATAACCGGGTACATAAAGGAATGGGCGAGGACAAACAGCTAACTCAGGCGTTCCATTTTTTAAAGACAGCTTATCCTTTTACGAACTTTGATACTTTATATAAAGCGCCTGCTCAGCATGTAGGCGGGGCATTATGGTGCGGTATTGATCATCAACGTGGTTATCATCCTGATCCATTTTGGGGTGGGATTTTAGACGCTTTCCGTCAACCAAAGTATGCCTGGTATGCGTTTAAGAGTCAACAATCCCCTAAGATTGAGCCAATGATCTTTATTGCTCATGAAATGACGCCTTTTTCTAGTTCTGACATTGTAGTTTTCACTAATTGCCAGGAAGTTAGATTAACAATTTATGGTGAAGAAACTCGGGTAAAACAAGTCCCTGCCAATCGGCCTGGTTTACCACATCCACCAGTTGTTTTCGAGAAGGCCTTTGATTTTATGAAATTAAAAGAGCGAGTTTATAATGTAAAAACTGAAGTAAATGTGGAGATTGTAGCTGAAGGTTACATCGATGGCAAGTTGGTGGCTAAGCATGTACGTCGTCCAGCTGGTCGGAAAAGTAAGATTGTTTTAAAAGCTGATTTTGCAGGCATTCCTTTACAGGCTGATGGTGTAGATTTTGTGCCAGTTGTAGCTTATATTACCGATCAGCATGGAACAGTAAAACGACTGGCTAAAGATTGGATCCGATTTGAGGTAACTGGGGAAGGTGAAATCGTCGGTGACCTAGGGATTTATGCCAATCCTACTCAAGCTCAGTGGGGGGAAGCGGTGGCTTTAGTGCGTTCGACCCTGAAACCTGGTGAAATTGTAATTCGAGCTTTCCCGCAATTTGCATCTGCTCATAGTATTAGACCAGCTGAGTTAGTTATAGAAAGTGTGGCACCATTAGTACCCCTGCTAGCTATTGAGCAGCAACGCAAGCTGGTTCAGCTAGAAGCTGCTAATTCAAAGGCAGAAAAAAACCTTGA
>JAAYMV010000012.1 GCA_012521185.1 Bacillota bacterium | reverse complement strand
TAGGATGCATATTACAAAGCGTCCTAAGCTTCCTTGTACTAAATATAGGAATCCTTCTTCAATCCAATACATTTCTCTACAGGGATAACAAAAACTACTCCAGTATTAGGTTTTGTTAAATCTCCAACTATATGCTCAATTACCTCGATTGCTCCTTCGAGATGTTCATCTTTATTCAAAACAGCAAAGATGGTTTTATTATAACGTTCACTTCCTCCTAAAGTAGCAAAATGAGAAAACACTGGAATATGGTCGGCAGCCAAATGAGCCATTCCGATACTATCGATAATTGTAGCTCCTGTAATGCCTATTTCAAAGAAACCTTCTAGAATATGGACAACCTTACTCGGATCATCAATAACTGCCATCAGCAGACGCATAGAATTCTCCTTTCATCTCCATATTACAACCTTACAACAAGACAGGGCAATACACCTTATATTTCTCCAAGACCTTTAGATTTCCTTCAAAAATATTCTGATAAAGGCTCGGTCGGTTAAGACGAGGTTAAAAATGTTAAATGTAAACTTTTGGCAGGATTTTCTTAAAATTATCAGCAATATACAAGTAAAGAACATAGAAACCGGTTTCCATGTAGAGGGGGTGTTAACAATAACCATTGATGATATTGCCCGACTTGCAAATGTTTCCAAAGCTACAGTCTCAAAAGTTATTAATGGATACCCTGGCGTAAATCAAAAAACACGAAAAATAGTTTTATCGATCATGCGTAAATACAACTATTGGCCTAACGCAACCGCACGGAGCCTCACTACTAATCGTTCATACTTGATTGGTCTATTCGTTGCTAGCGAACTAAACAATAGTTTCTTCCGAGAAGTAATCGCTGGCATTGAGAAAAAACTAGGTAGCTTAGGTTATGATATCTTGTACTTTGCTAACAAACGACCTGATAATACGGGAATTCACTATGGTTATTTAGAAAAGTGTTTGAACCGTCATGTAGACGGAGCAATCATGCTTAGCTATATCCGCAATGAATTAGCGGATTTCGATAGTTTACTGTGCTCAAATATTCCTCAAGTTTACGTGGATCTAGATTTACAAAGTGATTATGCCTCATATATAATTTCAAATAATCAAAAATCAGCAGAAACCGCAGTAAGCTACTTGCATAGTTTAGGGCATAAAAAAATCGGTTATCTAGATGGTACCATGTTATCAAAACCAGCAGCCGATCGCTATCAAGGCTTTTGCACTACTATAAAGAAACTTGATTTAATTACTCGACCAGAATGGATTTGTCATGGAGAGTTTACAGAAGAATACGGCTATCAAACTATGCTTCAGCTACTGCAATTACCCGACTTACCTACCGCTTGGATTATCCAAGACAACATTGCTATTGGTGCCATTCACGCTTTTAGAAAACTAGGTTATCAAATCCCAAACGATTTTTCCATCATCGGTTTTGATGACATTGAACTTAGTCGTCATTATGATTTAACAACCGTTCGCCAAGACAAACTAAAGATGGGCAAAGCTGCTGCCGAACTTTTACTAAACATTCTCAACGGACATAATAAGTCCCCTATTATTTTAGATACCCAATTAATCGTTCGCGGCAGTTGTCAAATAAGTATGTAATAATACCGGAGGTGAATAGTGTGCAACAACTTAACTCGCTAGCTACTAGCTATCAAGATTTATTTTCCATTGGAACTTGTGTTAATACACAGAATCTAAGAACCCATCGCGAGCTAATTATTAAACATTTTAACAGCATTACAGCAGAAAATGAAATGAAATTTGAGTCCCTGCACCCAGAAGAAGGTGTTTATACTTTTGAGGCAGCCGATCAAATTATCCAATTTGCTGAAGATAACTACAAACTTGTTCGTGGCCACACCCTGGTTTGGCATAACCAAACACCAAAATGGGTTTTTCATCAAGCAAATGGTCAGTACGTAACGCGGGAACAACTATTAGAAAGGATGAAAGACCATATAACTACAGTGGTAAAACGATACCGAGAGCATATTTTTTGCTGGGATGTAGTCAACGAAGCAATTGAAGATAAAACAGACAAACTGTTAAGAACTTCCCCCTGGTTAGAAATCATAGGACCAGATTTTATCGAAAAAGCATTTATTTATGCTCATGAAGCCGATCCACAAGCACTGTTATTTTACAATGACTACGGCGAAAGTGCACCTCAAAAACGGGATAAAATTGTTCAATTAGTAACAGATTTAATAGCCAAAGGGATACCCGTCCATGGGATTGGCTTGCAATGTCATTGGAATATTTATGGTCCTAATATTTCTCAAATCCGCGAAGCAATCGAAAAATATGCTGCTTTAGGACTACAAATACATATTACTGAATTAGACATGTCTGTTTATAGTCATGATGATCAACGAACAGATTTAACGGAACCTACCACTGAAATGTTAGATTTACTAGCCGAAAGATATGAATCTGTTTTTGGCTTATTTAGAGAATATGCAGATGTAATTACCAATGTAACTTTTTGGGGCCCAGCTGATGATCAAAGCTGGTTGCAATCTTTCCCTGTTCGCAGCCGAAAAAATTGGCCGTTATTATTTGATTACGAACAAAAACCCAAAAAAGCATTCTATAAAATCATTGATTTTGCTAAATAACCAAAAGAAAGGATGAAACCGATGGACGTTAAACTCTATCAGAATCCTGATGCACCGATCGAGGCTAGAGTTGAAGATTTGCTCCAAAGAATGACCTTGGAAGAAAAGGTTGCTCAATTAGGTTCAATTGGACCAAAAGAATTATTAGACGAAAATGGTAAATTTCTACCAGAACAAGCTGCTAAACAAATTCCCCATGGAATTGGTCAAATTACCAGACTAGCTGGCGCGAGTGGCATTGAGCCAGAACAAGCTGCCAGAGCAGCTAATGAGCTGCAAGAATTCTTAAGCAAGAATACACGGTTGCAAATTCCAGCAATCTTACACGAAGAATGTTTAAGTGGTTTTATGGCCAAAGGCGGTACCACCTACCCTCAAGCCATTGGCATGGCCTGTACTTGGGAACCAGAACTTATTCAAGCCATGACCAACGAAATTCACAAGCAGCTACGAGCAGTTGGAGCTCATTTAGGACTTTCTCCTGTTCTAGACCTTGCTCGTGATTATCGATGGGGCCGAGTTGAAGAAACTTTTGGTGAAGATCCTTATTTAGTAGCACAAATGGCTGTCGCTTATATTAAAGGATTGCAAGGTAATGATCTACGTACCGGAGTAATTGGAACCTTAAAACATTTTGCCGGCCATGGTTTCTCTGAAGGAGGTCGTAATCATGCTCCTGTTAATATTGGATTACGAGATCTATGGGAAACCTGTCTCTTTCCATACGAAGCGGCCATTCGTCTAGCCAAAGCAGGCTCGGTCATGAATGCCTACCATGTCTTAGACGGTATTCCTTGCGCAGCTTCCAAGGAACTATTAACGGATATCCTACGCAAAGAATTAGGCTTTGATGGCATTGTAGTAGCTGACTATTCCAGCATTAAAATGTTACATACCGAACACAAGGTAGCTGCCTCCTTACAGGAAGCGGGAATGATGGCTTTAGAAGCAGGTCTAGACATTGAATTACCTAAAGTTGAATGTTATGGTCAATATTTAATTGATGCTGTAAACAGTGGTTACTTATCAGTTGCCACTGTCGATCGCTCAGTAAAACGTCATCTAAGAATGAAATTTAAACTTGGCTTATTCGAAAACCCATATGTAAATGTAAATGATGTGATCACAGTCTTTGAAACAAAAGAACAACGTGAACTGGCCAGAGATATTGCCCGCAAATCGATTGTTTTATTGAAAAATGAAAATCAGTTGTTGCCAATCAAAAAAGATATTAAATCTATTGCCGTAATCGGGCCAAGCGCTAACAGCACCCGAAACGTCCTTGGGGATTATGCTTATAGTGCTCATGTTAATAGCCCAGAAGATGCAGTACCTGTAGTAAGTATTCTTGAAGGAATCAAAGCTAAAGTTAGTTCAGATGTAACCATCAACTACGCGGAAGGCTGCGGTATTATGAGTCGTTCCAAGGGCGGTTTCCCTGAAGCTGTTGAAGCAGCGAAAAAGTCTGATTTAGCAATTGTCGTTGTTGGTGGGCGTTCTGGATTATCTGGCTTAATTAATCCACAAGCAATTTCAGACGTTGATTTTACTGTTCGCGGAATAGTTACAGATACCGATGGTGAAAGCCATGATCGCACTACCTTAGATCTATATGGTGTACAAGAAGACTTAGTTAAAGCAATTCATGCCACTAACGTACCTACAGTAGTTGTTTTAATCAATGGTCGTCCACTGTCCATAGAATGGATCGATCAAAATATACCAGCGATTGTAGAAGCCTGGCTACCAGGTTCAGAAGCAGGTAATGCGATAGCCGATGTGCTCTTTGGTGATTATAACCCCAGCGGTAAACTATGTGTGTCCATTCCTAGAGAAGTAGGACAAATGCCAGTACATTATAACCGAACACCGATCTCTTATAATCGTCACTATCTCCATGTAAATAATAAACCGCTCTATGAATTTGGCTATGGACTAAGTTATACTAGCTTTGAGTATAGTAATTTACAGATTTCACCAACAGAAACTTTGGCAGCTAGCGAAATAACTATTGAATTTGATCTGAAAAATACAGGTCAAGTAGCCGGCGCTGAAATAGCTCAACTTTATATTAATGATGAATATGCTAGTAGAAGCAGACCTGTAAAAGAACTAAAAGGATTTGCCAAAGTACAGTTAGAACCAGGAGAAAGTAAGCGTATCCAAATCAAACTATCCACTGACCAACTAGCATTCTATAATAAAGATTTCAATTTAGTAGTTGAACCAGGTAAATTTAATGTAATGATCGGCAGCTCATCAGAAGATATTCGACTAACTGGCGAATTCCATATTATTGGCGAAGCTAAGGAAGTAAATGCAGAACGGCAATTTTTCTCCACCTGCACTATATCTTCGATCAATTAATCAAATAGGAACTCTTTCTAATCTAGAAAGAGTTCCTTGCTGCTCCCAATACTATCTTACCGATTTACTTTACTACCCCACACAGTTACACCCTTGGCTGATAATGCAGTAAAGGCCATTAACCAAGCAGCATTATCATCATCCCATTGGCGTACTAGTACTCCACTATATCTTTCACCGTCAATCATTAGAGTTAAATTACTACCGTCACTCTCCCAAGTGCCGGAAACGTTTCCGGAAATGGTATAATCCTGATTTAACCGAATCAAAGAGGATTGCTTAACTTCGGCAGTTATATCTAGGCCATGATTGATATATTTATATTCGCCAACGATTTCGTTTACAGAATAATAGCCTTTCGTTTCTCCTGCGTAACGGTGAGGCGTCACCACTAGCCAATCATCTTCATTGATAAACATTTGGTGCACTCTCACTTCATGCTGTTCCCCACGGTTAACAAAACGAGTATGGAAGATTAAAAAATACTTTCCACTGTCTGGATCATAGTATGCTGAGTTATGACCAGGAGAAACATATCCACGGCTAATTGGTCGGGGTTCTCCGTCTACATGCAAAAACTGATAATTACCAAATAATTTCACACCATAAGATTCAATTGAAGGATCATGAAAGAAAGTTCCAGATCTGCCGCGGGCATTTAACATTAAATTGCCCTGAGCATCGTAATAAGGTCCTTCTGGATTATTTGACCGAGCAATCCGCATATTATAACCACCGTCAGCAGCTAATCCGCCAAAGGTAACAAATAAATAGTAATAATCAGTATCTGGTGAATAAAGAATATAAGGTCCTTCAATCCGAGCATGATTGCCGCCCATTAACTTTTTACCATAGCCTTGCCCTGGATAGGGGAATCCACTTTCGGGATCTAATTCTAGAATGAAAATTCCGCCAGAATAAGAACCATAAACCATCCATAAACGTTCCTCTTTATCAAAAAATACATGAGGATCAATGGCATTCGGATGAATATTAGCATTATAACGTGAGCCATCTTCACCAATACCATTCATACCGGAACGTAAAATAATGCCTAAATTCTGATAAGGTCCTTCCACCTGTTCAGCTACGGCAATCCCTAAAGCTGATAAAGGGCTTGAGCCTTCACAAGCACAATAATACATATAAAATTTACCATCCCCTAATTGAATAACATCAGGAGCCCATAAGGTGTTGGTTTTTGCCCAAGTTAATGCTTCGTTTAATTCTTCTCTAATATTCGGTATTAACCGATTACCTGGTAAAGCATTTCTAGATATTTGTGTCCAATTCATTAGATCTGTTGATTTTGCCGCTGCTAAATGGGATCCAAAAATATAATAAGTATCATCTACTTTAATAACCGAAGGATCATGGACTGATGCATTATACAAAAATAAGGGTCGTGTTGACAAATCTGGTTCAGACCCATCAATTGAGGTAATGCGATCGGCCTTCACTTTTAGACACCCTCCATAGAAAATTGTCAGCAAAACAAGGACACAGGTAATAACTTTCTTAGCCATTTCACTATCCCTCCTATTGTCTTAAATTAACCTTCCAGCAGCTTACTTAAAACAGTCCTTGATGGCTTCGTGACTAAAGAATTTACTATTGAAACTATTTCTTTGACAATATCATTAATATCAGCAACTTGATAATTAACCCCAAAAGCGTTCATTAAATCGGCGATAATTCTCCAATTACTTTTATCACCCTTAGCCGGTATTACTTGATGTACTTTTTGTAATCGACCTTCAACATTAAGGGCTGTTCCATTAGTTTCTAAAAACGTTGTTCCTGGTAAAATCACTGAAAAATCTTGGAAATGATCTTGCCAATTAGCAGCAATAGCGATAGCAAAAACATCAGGATGTAGCAAATTCTTATGCCACTCCAGATCATCACCGACTACAACTAGTCCTTTGAGCTGGCCAGACTGTAAACCTGCCAAAATCTGAGATCGATTTAATCCAGGTTTTACGGGCAATACTTTGTCATAATAACCAGCAAATAGCTGCTGATTCCGTGGTGTAGACAATAAATAGTATCCCGGCAAAAAGTTGGGATGAACACCCATCAGTTGCTGTCCGTAACTATTACCGTCTTGGCTTAGTAATAACAATTTTAGATTGTAATCTTCACTAAATGTACAGACCAAACTAGTCAACAGCTTTGTTTCTGCTGTTGTTAACTGTTCGCCATCAGCTACAACAACTACATCATGACCCTTTTCCAACTGATTAACCATTTCCACAATTTGCTGGAATTGTTCAACCTTTATTAAAGTGCCACCCTGCTCTATGCATTGTTTCACTCGCCTAGCCAACAGAGGATAATTTCTTGCATAATCAGCAACATACATAATTAAGTAATCAGCATCCCTAATATCTTCAAGTTTAGCAGCTTGTTTTTGCGGAGCTAGTTTTATTGAACGAGTACTACTTAGATTATTTGTTCCTAGAGCCAGTCTAGCAAAACGCTGTACTAAATATTGTTCTTCATTAGTTAATAGAGGTGAGGCTAAAACCGCAATGCTATTACCTCCATAGGCATCTTTTATCTGACCTAATGCCTTAACTACTAAACTAAAAGCCTGTTCCCAGGATGCTGTTACTAATTGGCGCTCCTTTTTAATGTGCGGTCTAAGAATGCGATTCTTATTGTATAAGAAGTCGTAATTAAAACCACCTTTTTTACACAAAACTTCTTGACCAACGATATTGACAATCTTGTCTCCAACTATATGCATTTCTAAAGCACAGCCTATATTACACTGTAAACAAGTAGTTTCCACAACCCGTTCTATTTTCCAGGGGCCTAGTTTCACCCAGGGATATCTAACGGACAATGCACCTGTAGGACAACTTGCCACACATTGACCGCATGAATAACAAGTGTCATCTAAAGGTAACCCTGGTACGGAGCCAATTACTGTATCATAGCCGCGATCAATAAAACCAATGCTGCTAGCTGTAGTAACCTCTCCACACAATTGGACACATTTGCCACATAATATACATTTGTTTTGATCCCGAATAACCAAAGGATGACTATTATCTAGTTCATAGCGTTTCTTACTTTGGCCAAGTAAAGTTAAATCTACTTGATACTCTGTTGCTAATTCTCGTAAAGCACAATCATGTACCACTAAGCAGCCACATTCTAAACAACGGCTAGCCTCTTGCTGGGCTTGATCTGCAGTAAATCCTAGAGAGTATTCCTGAAAATTGCTGATTCGCTCTTTTACTGATAAATGTCTTGGTTGTATCCGAGGCTGTTTTACTATTTTCTGATAATCAGCTAAATTTTGTTCCGACAATGAACCAGTGCTGCTATTTACTATGGGTATTTTTTGCGATAATCCGCCACGTAAATAACGGTCAATATTTTCTGCTACTTCTCGGGCTTTGCCAACTGCTTCTACTACTGTTGCTGCTCCGCTAACACAATCGCCAGCAGCAAAAATACCAGGCTCAGAAGTTTGACCAAATTCATCGGTTATTACTGTACCCCAACTAGTGCTGTTAATCGTCTCTGGCAATATATTAGACTCCACCTTCTGGCCAATAGCCATTATTAACGTATCCACGTCCAACAAAAACTCACTCTGAGGAACTTCTCGAACTTTACATCTACCAGACTCATCTGGTTCAGTCAATTCCATTTTAATGCATTGGATTTGCTTTATTCGCTTCTTACCATAAATCGCTTTAATATTCGTTAAGAAATGAAACTGAACCCCTTCCTCCATTGCCTCTTGCACTTCGATAGGCTCTGCAGGCATTTCTGCCTGTGAGCGCCGATACAATACCATTACTTCTTTCGCACCTAAACGTATAGCAGTCCGAGCAGCATCCATGGCCGTATTACCACCGCCAACCACAGCAACTTTCTCCCCAAGAACTACAGGTTCTTTCATAGTAACTTGACGTAAAAAATCTACTCCTGAATATACGCCGGCTAAATCTGGTTGTTCTAGACCAAGAGTTTGTCCTTCTTGACAACCAATGCCTAAAAATATTGCATCATAATTTGCTTTTAACTCTGGCAAAGTAAAATCTTTGCCAAGTGATTGATTTAACCTGACTGCCTGACACAAGTCGGTAATAACTTGAATTTCTTGATCTAAAATCCGCTCCGGCAAACGATATTCTGGAATACCATACCGTAACATTCCGCCTAAATAGCTACTAGCCTCATAAATTGTGACTTGATGCCCTTGTAAAGCCAAATAATAGGCGGCAGTTAAACCTGCAGGACCACCACCAACAATCGCGATCCGGTAGTCAGTTTTTACACTGACCATTGGTCTTTCAGTTCTTAGTTTTTCTAACCAATAATCACCAACATAGCGCTTTAAACCACAAATATCTAATGGCTGATCAACTAATGAGCGACGACATTCTTTTTCACAAAATCGCGGGCATACTCGACCACAAATCGAAGGTAAAGGCATTTTTTCTCTAATCAAATAAGCAGCACGTTCAAAATCACCATTATTAATAAAAGCAATAAACCCTTGAATATCTACACCTGCAGGACAAGCTAAAGTGCAAGGTGCCAAACAGTCACCACAGTGCTCAGCCATTAAAAGTTCCAAAGCCGTCTTTCTGAGCTGACGCAGCTGTTCACTGTTGGTAATAATCTCTAAACCTTCTGTAACAGTTAGTGAACAAGCTGGAATTGGCTGAGACTTACCTTCCACTTCCACAAAGCATAACCGACAAGCACCAAAGGGTTTTAACCGCGAATCATAACAAAGATGGGGAATATCAAAACCGCAGCTAACTGCTTCGGCCAATAAATTTGCACCGGCCTTGGCCATAATCCTTTGCCCATCAATGGTAATTGCAACCTTACCCATTAGCTAGCCACCTCCCCGGCACTAATCAAAATCGCAGCAAACTTACAACTGCTAACACATAAACCACAGCGGATACAAACACTCTGGTTAATCTGATAAGCTTCCTGACGACTTCCAGTAATCGCATTTACTGGACAAGCTTGCTTACATAAACCACAACTGCGACAAAGTTCACTATCTATTTGATAATCAATTAAGGCCTGACATTGTTTAGCAGGACATCGTTTCTCTAAAATATGGGCTTCGTATTCCGGGCGAAAATACTTTAAGGTCGTCAATAAGGGATTGGGAGCTGTTTGCCCTAAGCCACACATAGAACCAGCAGCGACCTTTTTACCCAGTTCTTCTAAGGTTTCCAGATCCTGCAATTCACCTTGTCCAGCAGTGATTTTATTCAAAATTTCCAACATTTTCTGGGTACCAATTCGGCAAAATGTACACTTCCCACAAGATTCTGCACTAGCAAAACTTAAGAAATATTGGGCTACATTTACCATACAAGTCGCATCATCCATCACCAATAAGCCACCTGAGCCCATGATGGCGCCAATTTCCGCTAAACTTTCATAATCAACAGGGGTAGCTCCTAATTCTGCAGGTATACAACCACCTGATGGACCACCAGTTTGGATAGCCTTAAACTGGCCGCCAGTAGAAATACCGCCACCTATTTCAAAGACTAACTCATTAATAGTTGTGCCCATGGGAATTTCTACTAACCCACTATGTTTCACGTCTCCTGTTAAAGCAAATACCTTTGTGCCAGTGCTTTGCTTCGTACCATATTGATTGAAAACAGCAGCTCCTTTTTCCATAATTCGGGGTACATTAGCCAAGGTTTCCACATTATTGATCACCGTTGGACAATCAAACAGGCCTTTATCTACTGGATATGGCGGTCGAAAGCGGGGCATGCCTCGTTGTCCCTCAATGGACATTAATAGCGCAGTTTCTTCACCACACACAAAGGCGCCTGCTCCTTCACGAATCTGAATATCAAAATTAAAATCAGTGCCTAAAATCTGTTTTCCCAGCAGATTATAGTCCATGGCTTGTTGAATTGCCAATCGCAGCCGTTGAATGGCTAAGGGATACTCGGCACGAACATAAATAAAACCTTGCTCAGCACCGATGGCATAGCCAGCAATTAAGATGCCCTCTAACACTGAGTGAGGATCACTTTCTAAAATACTGCGATCCATGAACGCACCAGGATCTCCTTCATCCGCATTACAAATTACATATTTTGGCTGAACTAGACTCTGCCTGGCTAAGGACCATTTTAAATGTGTCGGAAAACCTGCACCACCTCTACCTCGGAGGCCAGCGATTTTAATTTCGTTAATGACCGCTTCAGGGGAACTAGCCAAAGCTTTTCGCAATCCACTATAACCGTTTACCTCAATATAGCTATGTAAATCTTCTGGATTAATCAAGCCACAATTTTGCAAAGCAAAACGAACCTGCTGTGGATAAGGTACTAACAGCTCTTGGACAACTTGATTGTTTAATAAATGTTCATTGATAATTCGCGTTAACTTATCTTCTGTCACGTTACCATATAAATAGCGCTGGCCAGACAGACTTCTTACTTCTACTAAAGGCTCGCAGAAGCAGATACCTAGACAACCAGTTGGCTCCACAGCTATGGAAGGCGATACTGCTTCAACTAATTTCTCAAAAACCAGATCTGCTCCAGAAGCTATCCCACAACTGGCCATGCCTACATAAACTTGGTAATCTTTCCTTGTCATAAAAGACTCCACCTTTTGGTTTAGCTTTTTAGTTTTTTCACAAGCTTTCTTGCTTGGTCCGCTGTTAAATTCCCGTGAATCTTACCATTAACATTAGCTACAGGAGCTAAGCTGCAACAACCAAGGCAAGCAACTTTTTCGACCGAAAACTCACCAGCAGATGTTTGGCTTTCATATTCAATAGCATGAAAAACTTGATCAGCCCCTCGTAAGTGACAAGCAGTGCCATGACAAACCTGAATATGATTTTTGCCAAGTGGTTCTAAACGAAATTGAGTATAAAAAGTTACCACTCCATAGAGAGTTGAAAGTGGTACATCTATTAATTCAGCTACTCTCACCAAAAATTCTGGAGCCACATAACCATAGATTGCTTGGATCTCTTGTAGAATTGGAATAGTTGGACTTATGGTTTGCTGATGTTTCTTAACGATTTGATCGATTCTTTCCATCAGAACTCACCTCCAACCTTTAACTAATCCCTAACAATTGTAAACTTCAACTTAAATTACAATTTTCCTATCTAAAATACTTCAATTTCATAAATTCTTGGCCAAAGTTTGCCCGTAACAAATATCCGGTCATTATCTTGATCATAAGCAATGCCATTTAAGACGTCTACTGTGTATTTTTCACGAAGCTCTGGTTCAAGTAAACCCGTTAAATCAATCCAACCAATAACTTGACCATGTTCTGGATTAATCATGACTATTTGGTCGGTCAGCCAAATATTGGCAAAGATTAGGCCCTGAATATATTCTAATTCATTTAACAACTCTACAGGCCCCTGACTACTATTTACCTGGATTTCTTTCACCACAGTATAGTTTGCTGGATCGAGATATAAAATTTTTGAACTGCCATCACTCATAATTAACCAGGTGCCATCGGTGGTTAAGCCCCATCCTTCGGTAGGATAATCAAAGGTTTCTATCAGTTCGAAACTAGCTAAGTCATAGACAAAACCAACATTTTCCCGCCAAGTTAATTGATAAATCTTATCTCCTAAAATAGTAATTCCTTCGCCAAAATATTTAGTTGGCAGCTGAATTTGTCGTAGAAACTCTCCATTTGGCGCAATCTGACGCAAAGAGGATTGTCCATACAATCCAGTTCCTTCATAAAAATTGCCCTGATGATAAACTAACCCTTGAGTGAATGCCTGAGGATCATGGGGGTAACTATTAATCACTCTATATGAATAATTTATTTCAAGGCTCTCTGCTCGCATCTTTGCTAGATCGGAAGAAAAAAATAAACATAAACTACATATAATAAGGAATAGTTTAGTAGATTTGTGATACAATATTAGACACTCCTTTATGGATTTATTTTCCATATAAACAAATAAATTAAAGGGTTTTTCTATTTTTACCCGAACAATAAAAAGAAACGATTTTAAATTGAGGTGTATTAATGAAAGAAAAAATTGGTATTATTACCGACAGCAC
>JAAYMV010000011.1 GCA_012521185.1 Bacillota bacterium | reverse complement strand
TTTACTGGAGCTGGCCAAGGTGGAAAGTTAACTGTTACAGTGAAAGGTGAAAAGGATATCAGTGCTAGTGTAGATTTAGTAGCCTTGGAGCTTATTCATGGTTTAGTTCCTGGCTATCCATTTAAAGCTCAGCCGGACCGTTTCAATGCTGGTAACTTAGCAGGTAATCAAGATCCACGAGGCTATCCATTAGAAAAGATTGCTTCAAGCTGGAATGATACTGGCCATTGGATAGAGTGGGAAATTTCCGTTCCAGAAGATGGAGAATATTTCTTTGTGATGCGTTTTGCCGTCGCTAAAGGACCTGGTGAACCAAGATTACGAGATCTTAAATTAATGGATGGCGAAAACGTAAAAGAAGTATTGTTAGAAAGAATCGAACTTCATCCTATTGAAGGTATTAGCACTAGCTTTGGCAGACAAGCTGAGGGCTGGGACTTCTATATCAGCGAAGAACCAATTGCGTTGACCAAAGGTGACAACCAAGTGTTCCGCATGGAAAACATTGGTGGCGATCGCGAAGGTGTTAATGTAGCTTGGTTAGGATTTGTAATTGTTGATCCAGAGGACTTAGAATTAACAACTAAACAGTTTACTACCTTAATTGACAAAGAATTAGGCATGCCATTTGTTTGGTAACAGTAGAGTGGCAATAGTGGAGCGGTATGAGTTCAAATTTAGGTGGCTGGCTACTAGAATTAAATAAGAAACTCCAGCATAGTCTGGAGTTTCTTTAAACATATTTTGAGAACGGTTATAAGGAGGGCAAAAATGAATAGACATAAGCTTTGGGTCATTTTTGTGACATTGGTCGCATTTTTATTAAGCAGCTGTTCCAATCCTGATTCTGTAGAATTGGTTATTGATGGAACAAATTTGGTTCGACCAGGTGAAAAGGTGGAAATTACTGCTTTAGTAGGGGAAAATGTTTCCGAATTAGTCTGGAGTATTACTGATGAATCTTTAGGAATATTAGCAGTTTCTCCTGATAAACCTTATCAGGCTTTTTTTACAGCGAGTCCTAATGCTACTGGTTATGTTACTATTACGGCTAGTGGAGAAACTCGAGCTGATTCAATCCAACTATTAGTAGCCGACTTAGCCATTGCAGGTGCTCGTGGATGGCATTTTACTCGACAAGGCGGTGGTGAAGTTCAATCTCCGGATAATCGTGGCTATGGGCCAAACACAGTAATTTCTCACTGGGATCATGGCGGACATTGGTTGGAATGGGATTTAAACATGCCAAAGACAGACGAATATGCTTTGATAGTCCGTTATGCCACTAAGCGTGATCCACATTTGACTAAGCGAGAATTAAAAGTTAACGGAGAAGTAGTTCTCCCAGTAATGACTTTTAGAAATACTGGCGGTTATGCAGGTCCATTGGCAGGTTCAGATTTAGCTCAAGTTTCAGAATGGGATACGGCGGTATTCCCTGGTATTTACTTAGAAGCGGGTACCCAATCTATTAGACTAACCCATGTTGGAGATGATCCAGCAAGTCCAAATGGTACAAATATTGCTTATATTGCTTTTGTAACGTTAGGTGATTTAGAGTTAACTGATGATTTGTTAATTATGATTGAAAATGAAATTGGTGTGCAACGAGAATTAAGACATTGGAATTAGGCTCAAGGAGGCTTATATTAAGTGATTAGGCTGAGAAAAGTAATACTGTTGGTGTTTATAATAAGTTTGGCCTTGTGGTGGTCGACGGTAGCTTTAGCAGAAGATGCAATTATTGTGGCTTTTCGCGGAGTAGATTTTATTGAACAAGGCGGAGGCGAAGTCAGGTTTCCCACGGATCGGCAATATCCAACTTTTTCTCACTGGGATTACAGTGGTCATTGGTTGGAATGGGAAATCCAGGTGCCAGAAGCTGGTTTGTATTTACCTTTAGCAATGTATGCTACTGGCAATCATTTGGTGGAAAGACAATTATATGTTGATGGTGAATTATTGGCAGACTTGGTGTTTTGGACTACTGATGATTTTCGCACCTACAGATTAGGATATTTTGAACCAGTAACACTAGCTGCAGGAGCATACCGTGTCCGCCTTTTAGTATCAGCTAATGAAGGAGAACATGCTGGTATTAACTTAGCTTGGTTTGCTTTTGCTTCGCCAGAGATCTTTGCTTTAGAGGACGATGAAATAGTTGCGAAGATTGATCAGCTTTTAGGATTTTAGCCGAATTATGCTGTAAACTAAACCTCAGTTGCTCTAACTGAGGTTTTTGCTTCTATAATATTATATCTTGTGTTCTTATTTTGAGAGCTAGCTTTATAATTTGCTGTTAAAAAAGAGGAATTACATAATAAAAATAGAACAATTATCTTAATAAGATGAACATATTGTTAACCCTCCTGGCTGTAAGTGGTATTTTGTTTTAAAAAATTTAGCTAATCTTCATTGATAACTGATGGAGGTAAGATCGACTTCGATTTCCTTAGTGGTGTGGTTATTGTAAAATATTATGTAATAATAACAACCATTGGAATGGTATCGGAAGGGGAGACTTGATTTGAAATATTGTCTAAAACATAAGTGGGCAGCTCTTTTGTTATTGCCATTGCTAGTTTTGGTCTTTGTTCCTAGTGTTTCAGCTCAAGCATTAAAAGCACCATACGAAAGTTATACTTATGACTTTTGGGGCGTGCCGACCCCTGCACCACAAGCCTATTTGCCCACTAAAGCCATTAATGGAATTCAGATGGGTGTAGGAGCATTAAATAATCCACAAGATTTGATTTTACTTGAAGAAACCGCTTTTATTTTGGATTCTGGTAATAATCGGATTATTGAGGTGGATCAGCAGTGGAAAGCCATCAGGATTATTGATGGATTTTATGATGGGGAAAGCTTTGAGAAATTTAGTAATCCCCAAGGTTTTTATATAGATGATCATGGCATTATTTACATAGCAGATACCAACAAAGAGCGTATTGTAGTTTTAGATAATGAGGCGAATTTGGTTAAAATAATCAAATCTCCTCATAACGATGTTAGGTTTGCTGATATGTTTCCAGAGCGCTTCGTTTTCCGTCCGCGTAAAATTGGTGTGGATGCTATTGGCCGAATGTATATTATTGCCCAAGACCTTTATGATGGATTAATGGTCTTGGATGGCGATGGAAACTTTCGTGGTTTTATTGGAGCTCCGAGGGTTGCACCGACAGCAGCTGAGTTATTTTGGAATTGGATTTCCTCAGACGAGCAGCGTCGTCGTCGGGCGCTCTTTTTACCGATCGAGTTTAGTAATATTGACATTGATGAACTTGGTTTGATTTATGCAGTTGTTAGTGGTCCTGCTGAGGATGAAGCGATTAAGCGCTTAAACCCGACGGGGGAAGATATTATTCATCGTAATGGTTTCCATCCAATGCGTGGTGACTCAGCAGCTAATTTCCATAAAGATGAAGCAAATGATACCAGAAGCCGTTTTGTTGATATTATAGCCCGAGAAAATGGTATGTATAGTGCTCTTGATCGTCAACGTGGCCGGATTTTTTCTTATGATAATCAGGGGAATTTGTTGTATGTGTTTGGTGGCTTAGGGGATGCCATAGGTTTATTCCAAAGACCAGTTGCCTTGTCGGAAAGACCGGGAGAGATAGCTGTTTTAGATGCAGCTGGTCGGGTTACTGTATTCAAGCCAACAGAATATGCTTTATTAATTCATTCTGCCATCGATTATTACAACAAAGGTAATTATGAACAATCCACTATTCAATGGGAAAAGATTGCGCGTTTAAACCCGAACTACGATTTGGCTCATAGTGGTATTGGGCGCGCACTGTTTTATGAAGGACGTTATGCTGAATCTATGGCAGCTTATCGCTTAGGTCAGGATCGTTCTGGCTATTCACTTGCTTTCGATCGTTATCGACAGCAAGTGATTGGTGAAAACTTCAATTATATAGCTACTTCGATTGTAGTACTTATAATTTTGCTAGTTATTATTTCTAGGTATCAATTGTATAGCAAGCTAAAGACGGCTATTGGTCAACGAATAGTTGATCGTTTTGGTGAAACTGCTGCTACAATAACTTATGTGGGAATACCGATTAGGGAACATGGGACTTTTAAAGCAGGTTTCTTTAGACTATTGGATAGTTTGAAGTACTCATTACATGTAATATTTCATCCTTTTGATGGTTTTTGGGATTTAAAACATGAGAAACGAGGCAGTGTATTATCGGCGACTGTAATTATAATTGCTGTGGTTTTAACTTTTGTTGCCGGACGCCAATATACGGGCTTTGTGTTTAATGAACGTCAAACAGAATATGTTAATATTATTTTTGAGTCTGCTAGTGTACTAGTACCATTTTTCCTATGGTGTGGCGTAAACTGGGCACTAACTACACTAATGGAAGGTAAAGGAACATTTAAAGATATCTATATCGCAACCGCTTTTGCGTTAGTTCCAATGATTTTAATTTCTGTACCGCTTATTTTTGTTAGTAATTACATGACTGAGGCAGAAGGTACTTTTTATGAGTTGTTTCAGTGGATAGCTTTACTTTGGAGTGCTGGATTACTATTAGCTGGCACAATGACTACTCATGAGTACTCTGGCGCAAGAACTATTATCACTTCCATCTGTACTGTAGGTGGTATAGCTGTTGTTCTTTTCTTAGCCTTGTTGTTTAGTAGTTTATTGAACCAAGTATTTGGATTTTTCTACAATATCTATCTAGAGTTGGCGTTCAGATAATTACGCAAAAGGGGGCTGAATGTGATGAGAACCAAACAAGCTGGCTTAGTTCTTCTATTTTTGCTATGTAGTATTTTTTATACTAATGCCGGGTTTGCGCAGGAAGTACCAGTTGGATTTGAGCTAGTTGCACAGAATGAATATTTAAGCTTATATTTAAATAAAAGCACTACTGAGTTTGCTGTGCAACATAATGACAGTGGTGAGCTTTGGCTTTCTAATCCAATAAATAGTCGGGTTGATAAGGATACTATTTTTATTGAGTATTATAATCCGTCAGATGAATTGTTGCGGATGAATAACTATGATGATTCTATTAAGCTTAATCAATTTCAAATTGAGGAAATTGAAAATGGCGTGCGGATTTCTTACTTATTAGGCAGAGAATGGTGGGATGATGATTACTTACCTTTAATGGTTCCCCAAGATCGTTTTGAAAATGAAATCCTACCTTATATACCTGAACGAGATCAGCGTTGGTTTTTAAGCATGTATGAATTAATCCAGTTAGAAAAAGTTGATCCAGATTATACAAGGGTGAAGATCACTAATCTGCCAACAAAGGAAGAAATCTTCGGTGATTACACAGTGGTATCACCTGGTAGGACTTTATCAGCTTCGCAAAAGAGTACCTTAACTATGTTGTTAGTTGATACGGTAGTAGCTGCTCGTTCTGATATTCCTAGCCGGGCTGATTTGAAGTTTTCGGAAATTGAGCACTTAGTTGAACGTCCTGCTTATGTAATTAAGAATACTATTCGCCCTTGGGATCGAACAGACATTATTGAATTAATGAAGACTATAGGTTATACACCGGATAAAATTGCTGAAGACCATAAAGCTTGTAATATTGAACCGCCAGTATTAAATGTTGAGGTTTTTAGAATTACCTTAGAATACATGTTAGATGGGAATTCATTTGTTGTTAGGGTTCCTATGGATAAAGTAGAGTATCCTAAGGATGTGGTTCCTAATAAACGTTATTTAACGGGAGTGTCAGGTAATTTCCGCCCTACTAACCGTTCCGAAGTTTTTGATCACTTTGGACAGATAGGCGGAACATTAGTTACCTTCCCATTATATTCAATTAACTTACTAAGGCATTTTGCTGCGGCTGAACAAAATGCTGAAGGATACATTTTTGTTCCCGATGGTTCAGGGGCTTTAATTCCTTTAGGTGAAGGAACGAACCTACAATACTCCCGAAATGTTTATGGTACGGATCATACTATTGCTCATGGATTAGAGCAATCTGCTTATGTTATGCCAATGGATCGGGTACTAAGTGATCCGCTTTATATGCCTGTCTTTGGGATCAAAGAAAATAATAAAGCAATGTTCGCCATAATTGAGGATGGACATGGAATGTCTAGGATCCGTGCTAATACAGCAGGTGGAAATAACCTATATAACAGGGTTTCTAGTGAATTTATATTAATGCCTTACGGAGATATTATTTTACAGGAAACAGATCGAGCTGAGCGAGCAAAGGGAAGAATTAAAGCATTTCCAGATAAATTGCCAGATGAGGATATTGTTATTCGTTTTGCTTTCTTTGTTGGCGACGATGCTGATTATTCTGGGATGGCAAGATACTATCAGCAGTATTTAGAAATGAAGTATGGAATGACTCTTATGGATAATGAGGAAACGGATATACCATTAATAGTTGAATTAATTGGTGCAATTCCTAAAGCCGCATCGATAATGGGAATTCCTCGGACTATTATGGAACCATTGACAACTTACGAACAAGCGGCAGAAATTATAGAGCGGTTACTAGCAGCAAATATCTCCAATATTAAATTACGTTATACGGGATGGACTAACGGCGGATTAGAGCCTGGGTATCCTAATAAAGTTAAAATTGCTAATGCTTTAGGAGGTACTAAAGGATTTAAAGAGTTAACAGAGTATTTAGCTGAAAATGATGTCGATTTTTATCCAGGCATGAGTTTCTTGATGATTTATCCTAATAAATATGGCAGATTTAAATTAAACCGAGATGTAGCTCATAGCTTAGCTAATGAACCTGTTATTGTTTATAAGGATTACTTCTCTGGTGGATATTTTTCATCACTTCATCAATTAGATGGATTAATTACCAAGTTTGCTAATGACTATATCAAATACGAGATAGCAGGACTTGCTTTAGATGATTTAGGTAAGATATTGGCATCTGATTATAATAAACGTCGAGAGCATATTCCGAGAGCAGATGCCCAGAGGATTATTGAAAATCAGCTTGCAAAGTTACAAAATCAATATCAGTTAGAGCTTTTGATAGACAGTCCTAATATTTATGCCATTCCTTATGCAACACATGTAGTTAATGTGCCATTGACTAGTAATCAAACAGTGATTTTTAGAGAAAGTGTGCCATTTTACCAGATGGTTCTCCATGGCTATGTTAATTATTCAGGTGTACCATTAAATACTTGTCCAGATTTTCGCCGGGCTTTCTTAAAGTCCATTGAAACGGGGGCAATACCTTATTTCTCTTGGATGTACTCCGATGGTACAGCCATTAAAGAAACTTGGTTTGATCATTTATTCCCTAATTACTATGAAACTTGGTTTGATGAAGCTGTTAGAGCCTATCAGGAGGCGAACCAGGTCCTCAGGCAGGTGCAAGGACAGCGGATCATTAAACATGAACAAATTAGCCCTGACCTATATATAACTTCTTATGAAAATGAGGTTTCCATAATTGTCAATTACAATAAAGAAGCTGTTGAGTATCAAGGTAGGGTAGTTCAGGGTGAAGGTTATTTAGTAATTAAGGGGGGAGAAATAAATGAGGCAAAGTAGACGTTTCAAACTCACATTGAGGCAAAGAGATAACATAATGGGGTATATTTTTATACTGCCGTTTATTATCGGGTTCATTCTCTTTATTCTTTCGCCAGTTGTACAATCAATCGTACTAAGTACAAATGAAGTTAGGATTACCAGTACAGGTTTTGAATTAGACTATATTGGACTGTCAAATTATAACTTTGCTTTACGCGTTCATGCTGATTTTGTTGAGGAATTAGTTAATGTAATGCGTTTAATGTTAATGAATGTGTTTTGGATTTTAGTGTTTAGCTTCTTCGCAGCGCTGTTGCTTAATCAAAGATTTAGAGGTAGATTAATTGCCCGGGTAATTTTTTTCTTACCAGTGATCATGTCTTCTGGTGTAATTTTAAAACTAGAACAAGAAGATTACATGATGGGGATGTTAGAGGGCACCGTTGAAGAAACTTTTAACTTTGTAAATTTTGATGCTCTTAGTAGTTTTTTAATGCGTTTACGTATTCCAGATGGGTTTATGGAAACTATTGCTCTAGCAGTAGATAACATTCCTACGATTATTAATGCTTCAGGAATTCAAATACTAATTTTCCTAGCAGGCTTACAGTCAATTTCCCCGTCATTATATGAAGCTGCAGAAGTTGAAGGAGGCACCGCTTGGGAAAATTTCTGGTTAATTACTTTACCGATGATAAGTCCATTAATCTTAACTAATATAGTTTATACAATTGTGGATTTCTTTATTTCACCAAATAATACTTTAGTGCAAATGATTCGAAATACCACGTTTCAAGGTGCTGGTTTCGGGGTAAGTGCAGCAATGTCGTGGATTTACTTTACAGCAATCGCTGTCATATTGGGAATAACCCTCCTAATATTTAATAGGCTAGTATTCTACCACGAATAAAAAGCGGGGAGGTCTAAACATGGCAAGTTTAGTTGCAAAAGTTAGTTATGGGAAACTTACTATTAATGGTAAACAAGTCTTGAATCTCAATGCTGTAAGTTCCTTTGTTTACCGGGTCTTTAGATTTTTGATCATTGTGGGTATTTCTTATGTTATTTTGTTTCCCTTAATTGTTAAGTTTAGTTCTTCAATTATGACGCGGACAGATATTTGGGATACTTCAGTAGTGATTATTCCTAAATATCCTAGTATGAATAATTATAGGTTAGCTTATCGGTTTATGAACTTTCCAGTTGCTTTCTTTAACTCCTTAAAACTAACTTTGGGCGTAAGTGTTTTTCAGTTGATTTCTTGTACAATTGTAGCTTATGGTTTTGCTCGATTTAAGTTTTTTGGTAGAGGTCTTTGGTTTTCATTAGTGATTTTTTCACTAATTATTCCACCTGAGATGATCTTGATTCCTTTATATCTGAACTTCCGATTCTTTGACTTATGGGGAATCCTTCCAGATGGTGGTTTGAACTTGTTAGGAACCAATTGGCCATTCTTACTACCGGCAATGACTGCAGCTGGCTTTAAAAATGGTTTATATATTTATATTATGCGGCAGATTTTCAAAGGGATGCCTAAAGAACTTGAGGAAGCAGCCTATGTAGATGGGGCAGGACCTTTTAGAACATTCTTCACTGTGATGTTACCTGGTGCGTTGCATGGTTTAGTTATTGTGTTTTTATTCTCCTTCGTTTGGCAGTGGAATGATTTTAGTTTAACTAGTTTCTACTTGCCAGACGCTGAAGTTTTACCAATTGCATTAAGTAATCTAGCTAGAAATGTATTAGGTGACCAATACTTGCATGCACCGGTTGAAGGTTCACTAGTAAATAATGCAGGAAGTTTTATGATTATTTTTCCTATATTAGTTGTTTACGCTTTCTTGCAACGATATTTCGTTGAAAGTGTGGAGCGTACAGGTTTGACAGGATAAAAATTTATTAAGGAGGACAGAAATGAAAAGTAACAGATTAGTGTTGACTCTCGTGTTAGCTCTTATGTTAGTTTTCAGTAGTTTTGTCTTTGCTAGTGATTATCAACCTTATCCAGGAGTGTTAAGTCCAGATGAAGTAGATTTTGGCGGCCGAACAGTGACAATTATTCGTGGTGCATTACCTGAAGATGCTGAACGAGTTGCACAAGCAGAAGAATTGTTTAATGTCAAGCTAGAACAAATTCGAA
This sequence comes from Bacillota bacterium, assembly GCA_012521185.1. Taxonomy (GTDB): domain Bacteria; phylum Bacillota; class Limnochordia; order Darwinibacteriales; family DTU012; genus JAAYMV01. The sequence continues at coordinate 6,811 of JAAYMV010000011.1, read as the reverse complement.
TTGAAAATCCGGATTTAATCATGGCTAGGATTATGGCTAACGACTCAACCTATGATATTATTCGAGCGCCTCATCGGGAAGGATTCTTTGTGTTAGCTGCTGCTGGTATGTTATTGCCAGTTGATGATTATTTGCCAGAGGAGTTTTTTGAAAGCCTTCCTAATGTAGATCGGATGATTATTGAAAAACTAAAGTACCAAGGACAACGATATGGAATTGGTGTTAGTGCTGGTGTATTTAATGAAAGTATGATGATCACCTCTTACAACAAAGATTTGATCGAAAAGTATGAACTGCCTGATCCATACGAGTTATATTTAGCAGGTGAGTGGACTTACGAAGCGATGGAAAAAATCGCAACGGCTTTGACTATGGATACAGATGGTGATGGTGTAATTGATCAAAGGGGTATTACCGCTGTCGATACTTATCAGGCTATGATTCGTTTTGCCGGTTCAAATGGTGCAGAATTGGCTAAACAGGATGAGAATGGCAAGTGGGTATTTGCTTTTAACAGCCCAGAAGCCATTGAAGCATTTAATACCGTACTAAGATGGACTGAAAGTGGCATTATGGGTTCTGGTGACTATACAGCTGGTAATGTAGGGTTCTTTATTCATACTCATTTAGGTGGAAACCGTCATGCACAGGCAGCAGGCGTTAACTTTGGTTTTGTGCCAATGCCTATGGGTCCTCATGTTGATAGATATCATTATCCGGTATTTGATTTTCCTATTATGTTTTTACCAGTTAATGCTGAGTATCCTGAAGGGTTAATCGCTCTTGCTAATTTCCTCTATCGGGAAGAAGATACGCTAGAAAAATTTGATACTCATATTAATCAGTGGACATTAACAAGAGAGCACTTCGATGTTTATTCCACAGCAGCCGAAAGCTGGCAAGGCGAAGGAGATGTCTTCCAAAGCACAGAATTGTGGGATATCATGTCTCCGCCAATTTTACAAGTTTTAAGAGGAGAAAAGAGTGCTGCAGCAGCTATGGATGAGATTGCACCCACTGCACAAGCTTATCTAGATGAACTTTTCGGTCAATAAATTGATTATCGAGCAAAACAACACTGTTATCAAAACAGTGTTGTTTTATTAACCGAGTTTTTTAGCAAATACTTAACCAATAGTAAGAAGGAAAAAACATATTTAACCGCTAATATATTATAATAGTATTAACTAAAAGTTTAAACTCTATTAGACGACATTATGGCTCTGTCGTTTTAGCGACAGGGCTATTTTTAGGAGGATAAGATGATGATTGACCGTTATCAATTAGTGTCCAGGCATAATCCGCAAATGAAAGAGTTTAATTCATTATCCCCCCTCTCAGTAGGTAATGGGGAGTTTGCCTTTACCGTGGATGTTACAGGTTTGCAAACCTTCCATCAGTTATATGATAAAGGAATGCCGCTTTGTACTCAATCCAATTGGGGTTGGCATAGCTATCCAACACCAAAAGAACTACGGGATCAAAAAGTGAAGTTAAAGTATTACGATACTTTTGGCAGACAAGTAGGTTATCATACTAGTCCTGATGGGCAAGAAGAGATTTTTGATTGGTTAAGAATTAATCCGCATCGATTTCACTTAGGTGAAATTGGTTTAGAAATGTATCTGAGCGATGGTCGTCCGGTTGAACCAAAGGATTTAACAGGGATCGATCAAACTCTAGATTTATGGCAAGGTATTATTACCAGTCGTTTTTTTATAGAAAACATTCCTGTTACGGTTACGACTGCTTGTCATCCCCAGCAAGATGCTGTATTAGTGGCTGCTGAATCACCTTTGATTAGCATGGGTCGGTTAAGTATTCGTTTTGCTTTTCCTTATGCTTCTCATAAATTAACAGCAGCCGATTGGAAGCAGCCAGAGGCGCATAAAACCTATACTACAATTACTAACAACTCTGTTCAGTGGCTACGAATTTTAGATGAAACTACATATTATTGTACAGCTAAATTTACCGATCCTGTTAGTGTCATCCAGTCTGATCGTCACCTGTTTTACTGTAAACCAGCTGGGGAAAGTAATAGAATTGAGTTTAGTGCTTTATTTAGCGAAAAAGCTCCTCGAAGTGAAGTAGTTAGTTTTGCTCAAGGGCTTGCTGCTAGTTCAAATTATTGGCCTAGTTTTTGGTTAAGTGGTGGTGCTATTCAGTTAGCAGAAAGTAAAGATCCTCGAGCACTCGAGTTAGAACGCAGAATTATTTTATCTCAATATGTGACTGCCATTCAATGTGCAGGTTCATTGCCGCCGCAAGAAACTGGATTAACCTGTAACAGTTGGTACGGGAAGGCTCATTTGGAAATGCATTGGTGGCATGGTGTTCATTTTGCTTTATGGGGTAGAACTCATTTGCTAGAAAAAAGCTTGTGGTGGTACGATGCAATTTTACCAAAAGCGAAAGAAATTGCTGAGAACCAAGGGTATAAGGGAGTTCGGTGGCCGAAGATGGTTGGGCCTAAAGGAATTGATACTCCTTCAAAAGTTGCACCATTATTAATTTGGCAACAACCACACCCAATTATCTATGCAGAGTTATGTTATCAAAATCAGCCCACTAAAGATACATTGGAAAGATATAAAGAGCTTGTTTTTGAAACAGCAGAGTTTATGGTTAGCTTTGCTCATTATGATCAGGAGCAAGATCGTTATGTTTTAGGTGCGCCTTTAATTCCTGCTCAGGAAAATCATCGTCCAATGGATACATTAAATCCTACTTATGAGTTAGAGTATTGGGATCATGCTCTGCGGATTGCTCAAGCTTGGCGTAAACGTCTTGGTATGGATGAGAATCCAGAGTGGGCAGATGTAATCAATAAACTTAGCTCGCTGCCTGTGCAAGATGGAGTGTATTTAGCACATGAAAAATGTCCCACTACTTTTACGGAGTTTAATATTGATCATCCGTCAATGTTATGCGCTTGTGGGGTGTTACCAGGACGCAAAGTTGATCAGCAGATTATGCGGAACACTTTAAAATTGGTAATGGAGTGTTGGCATTGGGATCGAGCCTGGGGTTGGGATTTCCCTGTGACAGCTATGGCGGCAGCTAGAGTAGGTGAGCCAGAAATGGCAATTGATGCTTTATTTATTGATTCAGTCAAAAACACCTGGTTACCTAATGGTCATAATTATCAACGGCCCAACCTACCCTTATATTTACCTGGCAATGGTGGCTTGTTAGCGGCAGTTGCCTTGATGGCTGCTGGATGGGAGGGTGGACCAGAATTAAATGCTCCAGGCTTCCCTAAAGAGTGGGTTGTTCAATGGGAAGATTTACAACCCTTGTTGTAACTGTTTTGGGTTAGCTCTGTTCTGAGGAACAGAGCTTTTTTATTTAGCATAAAGGGAAAACAATGGGTAATGCTAATTTTGAGGTGAGTTTATGATTATCGATCTTGTAATCATTTTCATAGCTAGCTTATTGACTTTGGGCTTGTTTGACAGCAATCGGGTAATAATGATATTGATTTTTGCAGTTATCTCCGTAGGCTTAGAACAGCTGATTCAATATTACACTAAGGGTGAGCATTTAATGATAAAATTGCTGGTTCCAGGTGGATTAGCATGGATAATAGCCTGGTTACTAAGAAGTTTTAGGGTAACTTTTGCAACATGGTGTGCTTTTTTATTTCTGTTATTTTTTGCCAATTATTATTATCGTAAAAAACATCTTCGTATACGTTAAATATTGTTTTATTAATTTAAAATCTGAGCAGGAAAAACGCAATTTGTTTCCAATATATAATGTAAGTATTAATCAAATAAATATTGTTCGAGGTGATGTCCATAAGCTAGAGTATTACAAAATTTAGTGCATCAACTACTACAATAAAGAGAGGATGGCAGATGTGAGAGCAAAGTCAAAACTCAGTCTTAGTTTGGTAGTTATTGCCTGTGTGTTGTTGTTATCTAGTTTGGTAAGTGCTTATTCTCCCCGTCCTGGTGTGTTGAGCCCAGAACAAGTAGATTTTGGCGGTAAAACTGTAACCATCTTAATCCGCGACTTAGCTTGGGTAGCTCACAATGGTGGTCAACCTTTACCTGAGCGGGTAGAAGAAGCCGAAAGACTTTTTAATGTAAAAATTCAAACCATGGATCCTGGTTCCGTAGAAAGCATTATGAGTAGAATAATGGCTAATGATTCAACATATGACATTATCAGAATGAATCATCGGAGCGGATACTGGGCCTTAGTAACCAGTGGTATGTTATTACCAATGGATGAGTATTTACCAGCAGAGTATTTTGAATCATTGCCAATTCCAGATCGTTATTCCATAGAGAAATTAAGATACCAAGGAAATCTATATGGATTTGGTGTGTTATATGGATTGTTCAATGGTTCAATGATGATTACTATGTATAATAAGGATTTAATCGCTCAAGCAAATCTGGAAGATCCTTATGAATTGTGGCTACAAGATAAATGGACCTATGAAACTTTAGAAGAATATGGTATTGCTTTAACCACAGATACTGATGGTGACGGTGAAATTGATCAATGGGGTATTGGTATAATTGATCATTCTTCAGCTTTTTATCGTTTTATGCCATCCAATGGCGCCGAATTAGCTAAGAAAGATGAAAATGGCAGATGGGTGTATACAGGAAATAGCCCTGAATTAATCGAGGCTATCAACACTGTTGCTCGTTGGCGTAATGAGTTACAGATTATGGGTAGTGGAGATTTCCTAACTGGAAAAGTAGCCATCGTTCCACATACGCATTTAGCTGGAGCTCGCCATGCGATTAATGCTGGCCTGAATATTGGATTTGTACCCCAAGCTAAAGGGCCACATGTTGATTCCCATCAATGGCCAACATTTGACTTTTCATTCAATATGTTGCCTGTTAATGCAGAGTATCCTGAAGGGTTAATAGCTCTAGTGGATTTCTTGTTCCGTGAAGAAGATGGGCAAGATTATCTAGATTTCTACATTAACTCGTATATGCAGACCAGAGATCATATGGATGTTTACTTAACTGGGGTTGAAGAATGGAGAGGTGAAGGCGATCCATTCCAAAGCACAGAATTATGGGATATTAACCATGACGCAGTTATGGCTGTATTAAGAGGTGAAAAAGGGGCAGCTGTAGCCTTTGATGAGGTAGCTCAACAATCTCAAGCATTCTTAGATGATTTATTTGGTCAATAATTAGTTAGCGGTACTAAGCCCTGTTCTTACAAGAACAGGGCTTTTATGTTTAATTTTAGGTAAAAAAAGATTAGATATGTCGAAGGATATTTTACTTGTGTTAACAATTAATATAATAAGATCAAAATCATATTAAGGAGGGCATTCGAATGCAAACTAAATTAAGACTAACTGTAATTAGCATGTTTCTAGTTTGTTTATTACTTTTAGTGTCAGGAATTAGTTATGCAAGTGATTATGTACCTCGACCTGGAGTCTTGAGTCCGGATCAAGTGGATTTTGGCGGTAAGACAGTAACGATTTTAGTACGTGATTTGGATTGGGTAGTTCATAATGGTGGCAAACCGTTGCCGGAAAGGGTTGCTGAAGCAGAAGCATTGTATAATGTAAAAATTCAAACTATGGATCCAGGTACAGTTGAGAACATAATGAGTAGAATTATGGCTAATGACTCTACGTATGACATTATTCGCATAAACCATCGTAACGCTTTCTTTCCTTTGGTAACTGCAGGAATGCTTTATCCAGTAAGCCAAATTTTACCAAAGGAATACTTTGAATCATTACCTGCTCCTGATCGCTATTCGATTGAAAAATTACGTTATCAAGGGGAGTTATATGGGGTAGGTATAGTTTACGGTCTGTTTAATGGCTCAATGATGATTACCATGTATAACAAGGATCTCATTGAGCGAGAAGGCTTAGAAGATCCATACCAATTGTGGAAAGAAGGCCGCTGGACGTATGAAGCTATGGAGCAAATTGGTATCGCTTTAACTAAGGATACTGATGGTGACGGAGAAATAGATCAATGGGGTATCGGTGCTTTAGGTTATCCATTCGGTATTTATCGAGTTGCACCGTCAAATGGTGCTGAAATTGCCAAACCAGATGAAAGTGGACGCTGGGTTTATACCTTTAATTCACCAGAAGCTATCTATGTGCTGAATACTTTAGCTCGTTGGCAAAATGAATTACAAATTGTAGGCGGTGGCGATTTTAATCTTGGCACAGTGGGCATTATTCCACAAACTCACTTAGCTGGTGCACGCCATGCTTTAGCAGCAGGAGTAAACGTGGGTTATGTTCCTCAACCAAGGGGACCACATGTAGATTCCCATCAATGGCCGACATTTGACTTTTCAATGAATATGATTCCAATTAACGCTGAGTATCCAGAAGGATTAATTGCTCTAATTGATTTTCTGTTCCGGGAAGAGGATGGTGAAGAATATCTTGATTTCTATATTAATTCTTACATGACTTCCAGAGAACATGCTGAAGTTTACATGACTGGTGCGGAAGAATGGAAAGGTGAAGGCGATCCATTCCAAAACTCTGGTCTGTGGGATATAGTAGATGGGGCTGTTAATGCTGTAATGCGCGGAGAAAAAGGGGCAGCTGTAGCTATGGATGAAATAGCTCAACAAGCTCAAGCATTCTTGGATGATTTATTCAACCAGTAGTTGAGTTCGCAGTAGAAGGCTCTTCTAAAGTAGAAGAGCCTTCTAAGTTAAATCAAGAAAGGACTTTAGCGATGTGGCAAACAATTATCGGATTAATTAGTATATCTCAAGAGCTATTAATCCGTTTAATTTTTTCAATGTTGCTGTCGATTGGTTTAGGCTTAGTAATTGG
>JAAYMV010000072.1 GCA_012521185.1 Bacillota bacterium | reverse complement strand
AAGCATTTGGTAGGTGGCCTGATCGTTTAATGGTATTTCTTCGTAACTAGTACCTCGTTCTTTCAGAGTAACCTCTACTTCTTGTACAGCAGATAAAGTTCTTAACGAGAGTAAATCTAATTTTATTAGTCCTAAGTCCTCTAGAGTGGTTTTATCAAATTGAGTGATTAAAACCCCTTTAGCTGATTTTTGTAAAGGGGTTACTGTTGTAAGCAAAGGTTCGCTAACAACCAATCCGCCAAGATGGGTTCCCATATGCCGCGGTACATCAGTTAAATGACTGCATAGTTCAATTAGCTGTTGATATTTAGTTTGTTTTAACGGATGATTTTTTAGTTCTGGTAATACTGTGAGTACTTTTGTGATTCCATCAGCTGGTGTATACGAAGGAATATTTTGGTTAAGAGTTTTAATTTGAGACTCGCTAAAACCAAAAGCTTTACCTAGGTCACGAATGCTAGAACGAGCGTGATAAGTTGCAAAAGTACAAACAGAGGCCACATGTCCTTCACCATACTTTTGATAAACATAATCAGCAACTTGGTCACGTTTACTCGCATCAAAGTCAATATCAATGTCAGGTTTTTGTGCCTGTTCCAGACTTAAAAACCGTTCAAAGAGTAAACCACGCCTAATTGAATCTACATTGGTAATCCCTAAACAATATGCTACTGCTGAATCAGCTGCAGAACCGCGGCCAGCATAACGAATATTGTTTGTTTTCGCGTATTGAATAATGTCCCAAACAACTAGGAAGTAATCATTAACCTTTAGTTGATTAATGATTTTTAATTCATGTTCTAAGCGTTCTTTGATTTTTTTAGTGATTTTGCCATACCGCCAAATGGCTCCTTGCTGCACTAAATGGCGCAAAAAATGCTGTGAATTGACGAATCCTTTTGGTATAGGGTATTTAGGAAATAGGTTTTGATTTAAAACTAAAGAAACCTGACAGCGTTGAAAGATCTCCCAGGTATTAATAATTGCTTGCGGATAATCTCGAAAACGCTTTTTCATTTCTTCTGGATCAGCTAAATAATTCTCACCATTAAGTGGCCGTTCTGGGTGAATATCATTTAAGGTGGTACCAGTTCGAACACAAACCAATAAATCATAGAGGTTAAACAGGTCTTTAGTAGCGTAATGCACATTATTCGTAGCTACATAGGGAACGTTAGTATATTGACTTAGTTGTTCAATCCATTTCAGGACTTGTTTGGTACGGGGCAAGTAAGTATTAATCATTTCTAGATAGAGATTGTTTCGACCAAAAATATTGATTAATCGCTGCAGATATTTCTCGGCAGCTTGATAATTCCTTCTAAGTAACGCTTGCCAAATAGCGGAACGCCGACATCCTGTTAAAGCAATTAAATGAGAGTGATGTTGTTTTAATTGCTCCCAAGTAAGATAGGGTTTAGTTTGATTATTAGCAAAGCTTGCAGTAATTAATGAGCAGAGATTTTGATACCCCTGATTATTTTCTGCCACTAAAGTAAGATGGCTGCCATCTTCCATGGTAATTTCAGCTCCTTGAATCGGCTTAATCCCCAGCTCGCGAGCTTTCTTGTGTAATTCCACCGTCCCACTAAGATTATGGTGATCTGTTAAAGCCAAGCCAGGCATTCCTAGTTGGGCAGCTCTTTCTAAATAACTAGTAACGGAAGAAGCACTATTTAAAAAGGAATAAGTGGAATGGACGTGTAAATGAATAAACATATGATCACCTAATCTGCGATTTTATAAAGTATCCAGTAATCGTTCTGTGTGTAGTGATGCAGTTCAAAGTTTTTGCTGTTGGCTAAGACACGAAACACATGAAGTTCTTCTTCATTAAGCCACCATTGTCCACATTCCCGCCATTGATCGTAAATTTCTTCGATTTTATAGTATTGTTTTTGATAGATGAAGGAAGCAGGTAATCCATTGTTGGTTTGCACTACAATGGTTTCTTTAATTAACTTAGAGATAGGACATCTCCCACATTTCCATAATTTTTTCTCGGCGGGTAAGTTTTAATTCAATTAACTGCTCGCCTAATTCAGCCTTTAAAGCAGCAATCTTCTGCTTGGTCAGATTTTCCGATAAAATATTTAATTGTTCTGGTTGAGCATTTTCTACCTGAGCACAAACTAATTTTAGTTTTTCTACTGGATAGTTAGGTAATAATAGACGCACATTCTGATAAATATTTTTTGGCTGGTTGGTGCTTTTTTTGAAATATCGCTCTATTTGATATTGCTTTCCTTTGGCTTTCCAGCTAAGGGTGATGCTTTTAACTAGTAATTGTTTGTTTTTTAATTGTTGGGCAATATGATCAGCTGCCCGTTGCAAGAATAGGTTTAATTGTCGGTAACCAACAGGGCTAGTAGTTTCTGGAGTAGTCGTAAAATCTATTTCCCAGGAAATGTTAACCAGCTGTTCAGGGGTGAATGGCTCTAAATCTTGACCGGCAGCCAATTTTTTCAAAGCCTCAGCTCTTAATCCAAATTGATAGGTCAATTCTCTTACGGGAAGAGCTGCTAGTTCACCTAAGTAATATATTCCTAATTTATTTAGTTGTTCTGTCTCGGGTAGCTGGAGATAACTAATTGGTAAATTCTTAAGAAAACTTTGTTCATCAACAATTAGTTGATTAGGTCGGAAATAAGCGGCTAGTTTGGCGATGAGTTTGCTAGAAGCAGCTCCCCAAAAACCGGACAGGTTGCGGCTATTAAGAAATGACAAAAATTTTTGGCCAAATTCGTCACTAGGAAAATGTTCTGGCAGCTTACAATAGCAAGCGTGAGGCGCTTCAATTTCTATTTGGTCAGTCCATTGTTGACAAAACTGAAGTATATCTCGATTACAATCATAAAAATTAGCTAAGTTAATTGGTTCAATTTTAACCTTAGAATAAATTTGTTTGATATTCTTTAAAGGTGTTGCCAAATTTATGCCTAATGATCTAAGTGAAGGGGAAAAATCAATTACTTGATTTTGATTAATTAGAACTAAAGGTTTAGTTGAAGGACTTTGTGGAAAGTGGTTTATGTAAAAATGTTCAATACCACAATAAATAATCATAACACTCACCCTCTCGAACATATGATCGTAAACACATTTTAAAACAGAACACACGTTTGTGTCAAGAGGATTTAAATGGCAAGGGGATGAACTTTAATGATCGTAACATTTCTAGGTACAGGCACATCTCATGGTATTCCAGTTATTGGTTGTGATTGTCAGGTTTGTAAAAGTGATAATCCTAAAGATCAACGGACTCGTTCTTCTATTTGGATTCAAGAAGCAGGAGTTGATTTATTAATTGATACGGCTACTGAGTTTAGACTTCAAGCCTTACGCTGCGGTATTAGTAAGGTTGATGCAGTATTATATACACATTGTCATGCAGATCATGTTTTTGGTTTTGATGACTTAAGAATTTTTAGTCAACGTTCGGGAAAGGCAGTTCCGATCTATGGTAATTCTGGAACAATCCAAGAAATTAAAGAGGTTTTTAGCTATGTATTTCGGAAGACTCAAATTGGGGGTGGGAAGCCGCAGGTTGTACCGCAGATTGTTGAAGACAGTTTTGATGTGGCGGAGATTAGAATAACTCCGATACCAGTTTATCATGGTGATATACCAATTTATGGTTACCGTGTTGGTGATCTTGCTTATGTTACCGATTGTAGTTCTTTACCTGAAGAGTCACTAAAATTATTAGCTGGTCTGAAGGTACTGATTTTAGGGGTAGTTCGCTATGAACCACATCCAACCCACATGCATGTCGACGGCGCCTTAGAGTTAGTTGAAAAACTAAAACCAGAAAAAACATATTTCACCCATATCTCACATTTATTAGCTCACGAACCAGTGAATGCCCAATTACCAGCTAATGTTGAGCTTGCTTACGATGGATTACAAATTGAATGTTAACAGTCATTCCCAAAGACTGTTGGCATATAGTATAGTAAGAAAAAATTTGTGAGTAATTCTGAAAGAGTAGGGGTGAAGGTTTATGCAAGTTGTTGACGTTGTCCGTAGGTTTAGCAAAACCCCGCTCAAACACCGAATGAGCAAGTATTTGTTAGACTATATATTGGAGAGCGAAGAACTGCTAAACCAGATCAAACTCGTTACTACTCGAGCATATTTGTCAGATACAATGGTGGTAGCACAAGCAGGAGCGGAGGGTCCTTCGTTCGAATTAGAACTAGGAGTTGTGGAACGGGAAGAGGTTTCCTTGGTTAATGGCCGTTTGGTGAAACAAACCCGGCGTAATCGTGCTTTATGGGTGCATGATCCGGTGCAGGCAGTTGAGGTATTAAGAACATTTAAAGGAATATTGCATGTTCAGTTTAATTTTGCCGGTGAAATTCCTGACTGGTATCAAAAAGTAGCCGAAAGGTATTGCCCACGAAAAATGCAATCAGAATTTGCTAAGGTAGTAAGGGAACAGATAGATTTGGCGATTTCAGGTATTTTGTTAAAACACGAAATTGATCAGGCTTTAAAAACAAGGGATCGAGATAAGTTTTTGAATTATGTTCAGTCTTATAAGCAAGTGCGTGATAGTTGTTTAATGGAATTTTGATTGGTGAACAAGTTCCTGTTTAACCCAGCCAGGTTAAGCAGGAATTTTGTCATGCTTTGTTGTATTCTATTTTAGAGGCTTAACTTCGAGTTTAGAGGTTAAGGGGGTTATTTAAGAGGGGTGTTTAGGTGAAAACTACGAAAAAAACAAAAAGTGCATTACAAGAATGGCTAGAAGCAATAGTTGGTTCAATAGTATTAACAGCTTTTATAATTATTTTTATCGCTCAATCTTTTTCTGTTCAAGGCTTATCGATGATGCCTACTTTGCAAAATAATCAGCGATTATTAGTGGACAAAATCTCCTATAGATTTACTGAACCACGTAAAGGCGACATAATTGTCTTTAAATACCCACAAAACCCTAAGGAAGAGTTTATTAAAAGAATTATTGGCGTCCCTGGGGATTCAGTTGCAATAATCGATGGTAAATTGTTTATTAATGGCCAATTAATTGAAGAAGATTATATTTTAGAACCGACAATCCGCGGTTTTTTACCACAAGTGGTACCCGAAGGTCACTATTTTGTATTAGGTGATAATCGAAATAATAGCTTAGACAGTAGAGATTTTAGAGTAGGTTTTGTTCCCAAGGATTTGATTATTGGACGGGCAATTTGGTCTTATTGGCCGTTAAACAAAATTGAAATAGTTCGGCGTCCACAGGTTTTAGCTGAATTAGATGAGTAAATCAGGTGAGTGTTCACCTGATTTTTTTGCATTTATTCCCTATTCTAGTAATATGAATAACTAGAAAGGAAGTGCTGATATGAGTAAAGAACCCTTGGCTTTAGTGTTATCAGGCGGTAGTGTGCGAGCGGCTGCCCAAATCGGAGTGATCCGTGCTTTAGAAGAATATAATATTCAGCCAAAGTTAGTAGTTGGTACTTCCGGTGGTTCCATTGTAGCAGCTTTGTATGCTGCAGGTATGGATAGTAAACAAATTGCGCAGCTCTTTACGTCCTTTTCTGGAGAAAGGCACAGTTTATTAGATTTTAATTGGTTAAACTTAATTATTGGCTTAATTCTTAGAGATCGTAGTAAATTATCTGGGTTAATTAAAGGGCGAGTTTTAGAAAGTATTGTTGATAGTCACCTGTTAAAAGCTAAAACTTTTCCCGAGCTAGGCGCATTAACAAAAAAAGATCCAACTGTTCGACAGTTAATGATTTCGGCTGTTAACTTAAGTGATGGCCAAGAAACTATCTTTTGTGATTTAGGCTCCTTAGATATACCGGTAGTTAATGGGGAGTATAAAGGATTTCGACTGTGTAATCATCTGACAATTGCCCAGGCTGTTCGTGCCAGTATTAGTATTCCTGGAGTTTTTGTGCCAGCTAAATTTAGTAATAATACTTTATGTGTTTGTTATCGCTCGAAACTAAAAAGCGCAAGTTCAATTAATTCTTATGAATACTATGTTGATGGTGGAATTAGAAATGGTTACCCATTTAATGCTGCAGTAAAACTTGGGGGCATAACAAAGATTATCGGGGTGAATCTTGGTTATGCGGGAATGCGACGCGAAGATATTGTGACTAAAGGACCAGTGGAGATTCTTAGTCAGTCTTTAGATATTATGATGATGGATCAGGTGTTAGGTGATTTGATGGATCAAGATGTACAAAAAGCCAATATTATAACGATTAATCCATTAATCTATGACATTAGTACCTTTGATTTAGAGTATATTCCTCAAATGATTGATCGGGGCTATCAAGTAGCTACCAGATTATTCCAACAAAAAGGTTTAGTTCGAGCTGGGGATTCTAAGTCGAATATGCGATTGTTATTTGCTCATCATAAACGCTTTATAGATTTTCCGCAAAAAGGGACACCTTATTTTAAAGAACTAGTGAATAACCAGATAAAATCGGCGATCGGCTTAAGCGAAAAGCAGCAAGAAAACCAGTTGACTAAGATTGCTAGATAGGATTTTTTATTCACAGTGCAGAATTTAGTAACAAAGGATCTAGGAGTGATGATAATGAAAGCTTTTGATCAATATCAGGAAGATGCTAAAAGAACTTTGAATACAGAAGTAAGTGGAAATTACAAATTTGCTAATTTAGGGATGGGCTTAGCTGGAGAAGCCGGTGAAGTTTGTGATTATTTAAAGAAAGTAGTTTTTCATGGACATAATTTAGATAAGGATAAACTACGGGACGAACTTGGCGATGTTTTATGGTATTTAGCTAATTTAGCAGCCGCTATTGATGTTCCTTTAAGTGAAATTGCTAAGCAGAATGTAGCTAAGTTAAAGAAACGTTATCCTAATGGTTTTGAGGCCAGTCGTTCTCAAAAACGAGATAATTAGTTTACAACCAAGCTGATAATAGCTTGGTTTATTTTTTTAAAGAAGGACATAGACTTGTTAAGGGGAATTTATTCGTAAGTTTAATGTTAAGAGGATCGATCTAATGTTTATTCTATAGCAGTTAAGGAGCGAAGTTCAAAGAACTTGCTAATGTTCTATTGGGAAAAGGGATTTGCTCAGAATGGAACTGGAGAAAAATGACATGAAAATAACTTATGCTGATAGGCCTAACTGGTCTCGAGTCTTAGCAAAAAGCTTTGCCATGGATTATGTGACAAGGCCTGATTTTACTGGATATCTGTCGATGATTTTAATTGAACAAGTTAGAGAACCGCTGATTGTAACTACACTAGGAAAACAATATCGTTTAGCTGATGCTGGCTATATTTGGCTGCAACATTTTCCAAAGGGCTTAAACTATGCTCTAACTTCCATATTTAACCCGAATTTTCAGCTGATTCAATGTTATTTCGATATTTGTAAGAGTTATCGAGTGAGTGCCTCAGGCATGCCTTATTTTGAAGATTTATACTTAGATATTGTGCTTCTGCCAACTGGTGAGATCGTTTTATTAGATGGGGATGAGTTAATTGAAGCTTTAGCAAAGCAGGTTATAACACAACAGGAGTATGACTTAGCTTACAGTGAGGCAAAAAAACTCATTGTTGAACTGGAAAACAAGGAAAACAAACTAATTAATAACTCACAGGCGGATTTGCAGTATATGTTTGATTTACTCAAATAAGGGGGAAATATATGGAAATAGTTGTTAAGGACAGTTTTAAAGTTGTTGGTATTGTTGTTGAATCTGATTGGCAAAACATTCATCAGAAAATGGCTGTTGCTTGGCAAGAGTTTAAGCAGCGAGTGGGTGAAATAGAACAGCGAAAAGGAAATCACTTTTTAGATATTAGTTTAGCTGTTAATGACGGAATATTTCAGCAAATGATTTGTGTGGAAGTAGATAAATTCCCTATTTTACCAGCTGGAATGAGAGCAATGGAAATTCCACAGCAAACATATATTTATTTTAAACATGAAGATAGTGTGATTACTATAGACAAATCTTTTGGTCAAATGTATGACTGGGCTGAAGCTAATGGCTATCATGCAGATGATTTCAAACTGGACGTTGGTTACATTGAACCAGAAAACACCTCCCATGAATTATATCTAAGAGTTCAAAAAGTTTAAGAGAGGAGTAAACAAATGATTCGAAACTTGCAGGCTACTATCTGCCTAGTGATTGGATTGATTTTTGTTAGTAGTTTTGCTTGGGCTTCATCAGATAGAATCGGTGTAGCCGGTCCGTTAACCTTTGGTAAGACTGCTTTTGAATTAGCTTGGTCAAATCAGCCTAGTTATCAATATTATGTCCAGAAGTATTTGCCGAAGGGTGAAACATTAGAGGACTTTAGCCAACAACTGGCTATTCATCTGGTAATAACTAACGCTAAACCTGAAGCTGCAGTTCAAGAACAAATTCGTTATTTAGATGAAAGACAGGACAGTTTTGATCCAGTAGTAAATTATGCTGTTAGTAAAAGTCCTGATGGCGAATATATGCTAGATTTTTTAGTTAGCGAGATTGAAGATGACTGCTTGACATTAGTAGAATTCAATATCTATCGTTACAAACAGATCAGGTTGAGTAATAACCAGCCAGCTTTAATAATCTATACATATTCAGCCAGAAGTTATGATGATCAGATTATACCATTCTTAGAGTCTTTGGTTAGTGAACGAGTTGGCTATCTAAATCAGATGATTTTGTCTGAAATTCCTAGTGTTGAGATAGGAATCTATCCATTTCCTAATGAGTAGGAGGCTAGCTAAATGCATAGTAAAATTATTGAATATATAAAAGCTGAAATTGCCAGAAACGGACGTTTTTCTCAGCCCTTTCGGGATCGGTTTCAGCATACTATGCGGGTGTACAATTGGGCGGAACGGCTCCAGTCAGTTGAAGGCGGAGATTTATCAGTCATTCAAATAGCTTGTTTATTTCATGATTCTGGCTGGGATGCTCATTTGCCACATGAAGAAGTAAGCGCAGCCTTAGCCAAAGACTATTTGACAAAAAATGGTTATGTTGATTTAGACATTGATAAGGTAGTACAAGCAGTACTTCATCATAATCGGAGAACTTCTGATATAAGCCTACCTATTGAATGTTATGTCGTGATGGATGCGGATCTGCTTGATGAAATAGGAGCTGTTACAATTGTGTGGGATAGTATGGCTACCGCTTTAGCCGAAGAGCCTAGCTATCTTAAGGCTTATAACCGGATTTGTCATTATTTGGAGAAGAACAAAGAAAGAGCAAGTCTGTTAAAGACGGAAAGTGGCAAAAATTTTTACAAGGAACGTATTGAATTCATTGAATATTTCATTGCTAATCTTGAATTTGAATTAGGACTAAATTAAATGGAAGGAAAACTAGGTGTACTGCTGAAGTAAAAGTTATTGAATATTATAGAGTTAGGTGGAGATATGGTGAATAGTGGAGCAGCTGATGCAAAGTGTGAGCCGGTATTAATAGGACGTTTTGATGTTACTGCATCTGGTACAGGTACTCGCATGTTAGTAGGAGATCTTGATGGCGATGGCCGAATGGATTTACTTATGGTTCAACCTGATAGTGGTATCGATGATCGCTACGTGCCTCATCAAGTACACTGTTTAACTGCTTATAATCTAAAAGGTGAGATTCTTTGGCAGGTTGGCACTCCCGATCCGAATAGTAAGGGTTTCGGTTCAGATATTCCAGCCCAAATCTATGATATTGATCAAGACGGCTTTAATGAAGTTTTGTGTGTGATGAACAAGAAGTTTAAAGTCTTTGATGGTAGAACAGGTACGTTAAAGTATGAGCATGACTTACCAGCTCCAGATGCCCATGATTGTATTATTGTTGCCAACTTAACTGGCAGCGAATATCCGCGGGATATTATTCTAAAGAATCGTTACCAGCAAATGTGGGCTGTTGATCATAATTTTAATTTGTTGTGGACTCATCAGGGCAATGTAGGTCATTATCCTTGGCCTTATGATTTAAATCAAGATGGCTATGATGAAGTGATTGCTGGCTATGATGTGCTAGATCATCAAGGACGGCTTCTTTGGTCTTTACAAAATCTTGAGGATCATGCCGACTGTATTTTAGTTGGCAAGGTAGATGCTAATACTGATGGAGTAAACATTGTTGTTGGTGGCAGTGTGACAGTTATGTATGATAGTCAGGGTAAAGAAATCTGGCGTTATGAAGGTTCTGTAGAAGCTCAACATATAGCTTTAGGTAGATTTCGCCATGATTCCGATGAAGTTTTAGTTGCCGGTGTGGATCGGATTAATCGCAGTCGCCAAACAGGAAAGGATGCCTTGTTTTTACTATCCTCTAAAGGGGAAGAACTTTGGAAAGAAAACCGAACTACTTATGGCTGGGTAACTATTGCTGAAACATTAAATAATTGGGATGGAACTGGGAAGGATTATATTTTTGCTTATAGACGTGGTGGTGGTTTAATGCCCGCATTATATGATGGTTACATGAATCGAGTGGTAACTTTTCCGGTGGATGGCGCTGTGGCTTTTGCGGATTTATTTGATCGGGGACAAACAGATGTCATCATTATTAGTCAAGGTATTGCCCATATTTTTTCCAGCAGTAACTATGATTTAACTACACCACCTTCAGGCAAGCCATTAAAACAATCTAAAAGATTATATAATGCAACTTTTTATCCAGGTGGTGAAATTGAGTAGTAAAAAGGGTAGCAATTCCTTGGTGCTACCCTTTAGTATTACATAAATACTGGTTGCTTATCTTTTTCTCGAGCTATAGTTGTATTATCTTGGGTGCGATTTCTGAGAGCTTCAACTGGATGAGGTCCCTTTTCCCAGCGATAGTCTTCTTTATATTTTTGCTGGTGTTTAGTAATAGCTACATGAGAAGGAATTGTTCCTAACTCTTTATTAACATGGTTTTGATACCAGAAGAAACTATGATTAGCTGGCAGATCGTTAACATTTCTATAGCCTTCTTGATCACCAGTAAGATTTATTTGTTCAGCTAAAATTTGCCGTACGTAATCGCGAGTATCATGGAATTGAAGCAGTTTAGGGAAAGTCCCAGTAACTACTTGTTCCCAATGTTTGTTTTCATATTGAGCTAAAAGATCAGCAGCTTTATGCAGATGGGCGATTTCTTGTTGTAAATGTCTTTCCCAAATAGCCTTAACATGATTATCTAATTCATCCTGGTAGAACGAATAGTACAGATAACACTCCATGTATTCATGGAGGACTAGATTTTCTAGCCATGTGGTATTCGGATCAAGTAATGACCCATAATGAGTAACATGTTGTTCTTCAATCATAGCTATTTCTTGATAAAGCTGGCGACCAAGATCGTTGTAATAAGCGGGGCCAACATTCATATAGAAGTTCATGGTTTGTTGTTCTGCCGCGGTGATAATTAAAGTGTTTAGTTTTGTTTGGATATCAGCGGTTTTAAAGTCCACAAAGTTTCGAACTTCATCATAAGGGTGACGGTGTTCGGCGATAGTTGGTCTTCCGGGGGTAATTTCGACGTAGTCTTGTACTAATTTTTCTGCTGGAATATTCTCATCTAGATTCATTATGTTTGCATAACGGTAGAGGTGATCAAAATCTTCAAGTAAAGCAAAGTCTAGAGCTTGTTTTACATAAGGGTTGGGCTCGTTTTGGGCTAACCAGGCTGTTAAATCTACTGCTACATGTTCATAGCCAATGGTGACTTCAAGAGGTGTCTCATTTTTGGGAGAAAGCCAGTTGATTACTTTTTGTTGCTGTTGTTCTGTCCGCCGTAACAAGGCTAACTCTCTACGCAAATCGTTGTTCATGCAGTTACGGTGGAATTGGTGTTTAAAGAGAGTAGATTCTACTTCAATGCCGTTCATTAAAATAATGCGAACTTTAGTATATGGATTAACCTCATATTTGTTATAGGCTTTTGGATAAATCAGTTCTTGATCCATAATCGTATCGCCAAGTTGAATCGGCTTTTGCTCAAAGGGATTGAACATAACTGGTCTCCTTTCAAATTGATGTTTGTAATCACCTACATTATTCCAAATCAATAAAGTTCTTATGCACTATTATCTAAGGAGCGATCAATATGGCTGTATTAAATATGTTTAAATATCAAGCAATTGCTGGTGGTTTTCAAATACAAAATGGTACTAATGCTTATACCCGTCCGTTATATGCATCTCATCTGAGAGATGACGGATCGCTGCGCTATCTTTATTATGCTGGTGATCAACCGGATATTGCAGTTTCTATGGCAGTAGCTGGAAAACGAACGCCGAAACTGGGCAATTTATTCTTAGGCATCCAGGGAGGGAAATGGTTTAGTAAGTTTGAAGAAATTACAACCCGTTATCTTTGGGGCAGAATGGAATATGAATTAAGGGATTCAACAGTAAATGGAACTATTTATCTTACCTATGTGCGTTCAACTACTTTTGATGGCCTATTAGTTAAAATAGATTTACCACAACAATTAACTGATAGATTGATTGTCGCCGTTGGAGCACGAAGTAAAAATTATTTGCAGTTCGAACCAGAACAATGTCTAGGTACTCGAGTTAAGTGTGGAAACAGTGAATTTACAATTGAATGTGATCAATTAGCAGCTCTACATGGACTAGTAAGTGTTCCTATAAATTTTGCTGCTAAGGATGCTATGGTTTATAGCTGTTCACCAGAGGAATTGTTAAATAGTGAGTCACAGGAACAACCATTAGTTGCTGGTGTTAGTAGAGGAAATCAAAATAGAAGTATTTATTTAGCTTTAACTACTGACGCTCCAACCTTGGAATCAGTTCAATCTTTTGTGATCGAACCAGAAAAAATCTTTCAAGCCAGCATTACTTATTTTTGTCAATTGGCGGAAACTGTTAAAATTAACACTCCTGATCCATACTTGAATTCAGCTTTGCCAGCACAAATCTTGGCCTTGGATGCAGCCTGGAATTGTCCAACTATTATGCATGGAGCGGTTAATTGGCATACACCTCATGCTGGCTGGCGTAGCACTTATGGTTTTACAGTTTGTGGCTGGCATGACCGGGTTCAATTAAATGCTAAGCAATATATGAAGGCGCAAACAGAGCAAGGTCGGATCACTGATTTTCCTGCCTGGGACAAAAGATATAATATGGGCGAAGTGTTAGTTGATCAGTTGCTCTATGATTGTCTCTGGAGCGGAGATTTAGATTTTATGAAAGCAGGCGGTTATCAGTTTATTGCCAATCATCTCCAACACCAGGATGATTATCTTCAAGTCCCTGAAATGGATTTATATGAAAATTGGCTGAATGCTTGGAATACCGATAATAAATGGCATCAAGGTGGTGCTGGGATCATTTCTAGTTCCTATACATGGCATGCTTATCACTTAATGGCTGAACTGGCCATCTTATTAGGAAAAGAAGATGATGCTCAGCGTTACTCCAATAAGGCACAGCGAATTCGGGCTGCGGCAGAAAAATATCTGTGGTGTCAGGATAAAGGAGTGTATGGTGAGTATCGGGATCGCTTTGGTCTCCAAAGATTACACGATGCTCCTGATTTATCATCAATTTATACGCCAATTGATCTGGGCTTAACAGATGAATTTTCTGCCCATCAAATGCTGCGTTATACTGAGTATGCTATTGAAAATGTTGAAAATTTTTCTTCAGGAAGAATTTTGTGGTCCTCTAATTGGCAACCGCCAGTTTATAGTAGTATGGGAATTTATCCGGGAGAGTTAATAAATTTACTACTAGCTTATTATCAAGCTGGTAAACCAGAAGCTGCTGAAGAACTACTGCGTGGAATTTTATTTGCTTTATACAATGGAGATGGTCCTGGCTCTTTAAGTCATATGTTAAATGAAGATGGAACGAATTTAGGTCACCGGGATTTTACCGATGTTACTTCCATGTTTGTCCGTACTATTGTAGAAGGGCTTTTTGGTATTAGAAGTAATGGGGTTGATGGACAAATATCCATTAGGCCAATGTTTCCACGTGAATGGCAGACAGCTTCCATCGCCAGTCCAACTTGTTCAGTTGACTACCATTGGGACGGAGTAAATGAAACCATTAAATTAACTAGCCAGGGAAAATACGATTACCAGCTAGAATTGTTAGCGAGAAAAACTAAAGTTCAGCAGGTATTAGTTAATGGTTTAGAAGTCAATTACTCATTGCGGGCAGCTGTAGGCGGTACTTATCTGGTTATAAATATCCCGCCAAATGAAGAAGCGGTTGTGCAGGTAGTTTATGGAGAAGGTGAATTGCCACAGCTTGTCTTTACGCCTTATGGTGCTCCTGGTTCTTATCAAGTGTTAGTTGATCGGGGAACGATTACTAAGGTGTATGATCCACAAGAGATCTTAGATCAAGAAAACAGTTTGTTCGAAGGTTCTGCTTGTACAGTTAATTTAAAACGTTTAGGTTGGCATACTTTCTTTGTCTATTTAACTATTGATGATTTAGGTGTCTGGCTGCCAGTAGATCTGGAAATCCGGGAGCAGCTGGAGATAATCAACGAAGGATTAGTGAAGCATCAAGGTAACACTTATTGCCGGTTTGCTATTAGAAATAACACTCAAGAAAATCAAGAGTTAAGGGGTACAGTTACTTTTGCAGATAGTCAAACTACTTTTAAACAAGGGGTTCATGCTGGCGGACAAAGTGATTGGATCTTGGTTGAAGTTAAAGATGAAATCTCACTTACTCCAGGCAGTAACTTGATCAAAGTTGAATTTGAGGAATTGGGTTCAATAAGCAAAGCTTTAGTCAACTGGGAGCTCACTACCAAGGCTAACTATCAAACAATTAATTTAGATGCTTATGTTAATCAGGATTTAGCGAAATTGCATTTAAATACTTATCAGGATCAAGTTGATAAATTTTATTGGGTGGCCGATACTCCCCGTACAGTTTTACCAAATGGCAGAGCTTGGTGGGAAGCAGGACGAGGACAAAACTGTCAACCTGTCTTAGACAAATTACCCCAAGGAGGTGAAATCTTAGTTTCCGATATTGGCGTTCCGTTTAGAATAGCAAAATCTGAAACTGGTAATTCCTTATTTACTTCTTTGTTTGATAACTTTCCAGAAAAAGTTAAGATTCAGCTTGATGTTACTGGCAGCAAATTGTACTTTTTGTTAGCTGTTTCCACCAATCATATGCAGTCGCAGTTAGAAAACGCTCGGCTAACGGTTTATTTTGCTGATGGCAGCTATGAAGTTTTGCCTCTGATTAATCCCGAAAACATTGATGATTGGTTAAGTTATCAAACTCAGCCTTATGCTAAAACTGGTTATATTCAAGATTTAGGCGGTAACGCCCATGCCAATATTTTAGATTTAGATTTTGGAGAGCAGCGCAGAATTACAAGGATTGAATTTGCCTGTTTAAGCAATCAGGTGTTAGCTGGTCTGTTAGGGATAACCTTGGTTCAGTAGAGGAGGTAGCTAAGTGAATCGTAGGCTTTTGTTTAACGATGGTTGGGAGTTTGCTAAGAGTAGTCTGGATCAAAAAGATTGCACTAATTTACAATTTCAGCCAGTAGATTTGCCTCATGATTGGTTAATTTATAACACCTTGGATCTTTATGAGAATAGTATTGGTTGGTATCGGCGGACTTTTCATTATTCTGGGGAAGACGACCAAGTATTACTATATTTTGAGGGAGTCTATATGGATTCTACCCTCTATGTTAATGGACAATATGTTGGGGAATGGAAGTACGGCTATTCTTCTTTTGAACATGATTTGACGGATTTTTTAAAAATTGGTGAAAATGAAATTCTCCTTAAAGTAGTTCACCAAAGTCCCAACAGTCGATGGTATTCTGGTGCTGGAATATATCGCAATGTTTGGCTGAAAACCCGAAGTAAAAATCATATTCTGACTGATGGCATCTATGTTTCCTCTAAAGAAACTTCTGCTGGTTGGCAGGTAGAAATTGAAACAGAGCTAAGTGCAGTTAATGATCTAGTGCTTACCCATACTTTGTTCTACCAAGAGCAAATTGTGGTTAGTAGTGCTCAGCAAGTAACTAGTCAGCCTGAGACTATGGTTATCGACATGCAGAATTTTATGGTTAAAGACCCATTATTATGGAGTCCAGAACAGCCTAATTTATATCAGCTACAAACAGAGCTACAGTTAACGAATGGGGAAGTAATCGAATCAATTACCCAAAATATTGGTTTTAAGACAGTGATTTTAGATCCAGATCAAGGTTTTATTTTAAATGGGACTAAAATGAAATTAAATGGTGTTTGTGAACATCATGATTTAGGTGCTCTAGGAGCTGCTTTTAATAAAACAGCACTCAAACGCAGATTTAAGCTATTAAAAGAAATGGGTGTTAATGCTATTCGCACTGCTCATAATATGCCAGCGAAAGAATTAATGGAATTAGCCGATGAAATGGGTTTTTTAGTAGTCTCTGAAGCATTTGATATGTGGGAGCGACCAAAAACCAAGTATGACTATGCTCGATTCTTTAAAGAATGGGCAGAAAAAGACGTCAGAAGTTGGGTGAGAAGAGATCGGAATCATGTTTCCTTAATTATGTGGAGTATCGGCAATGAAATCTATGATACTCATGCCGATCAGCGTGGTCAGGAAATTACTCGTT
>JAAYMV010000010.1 GCA_012521185.1 Bacillota bacterium | reverse complement strand
TTAAAATAAAGATAAATAGTACAGCGCCGGTAGCGATTAGTGCTTCTCGATGTAAATCTGCAGCGTAGCCCATTTCAATAACAATATTAGCTGTCATTGTCCGCACACCGCGAAAAATACCATTTGGCATTCGGGCCTGGTTACCAGCTACCATAATGACTGCCATAGTTTCCCCAATAGCTCGTCCAATGGCTAATACAATCGAAGCAAAAACCCCCGATTTTGCTGCCGGTAGGACCAGGAAAAAGATACTTTCTTCATGGGTAGCTCCTAAAGCCAAAGCCCCTTCGTAATAGCTTTTGGGGACTGCCCGCAAGGCTGCTTCACTAATAGTAATGATGGTAGGTAGAATCATAATACCTAGTAAAACGCTAGCAGATAGAATATGGTTACCATTACCAGGAAAAAATGTTCGCATTAAAGGTACTAGAACTACTAGACCAAAAAAACCATAAACCACTGATGGGATACCGGCTAACAGCTGGATCAAGGGCTGTAAAATTTTGTATAACTTTTCTGGACAGAAAAAGGCTAAAAATAAGGCTGTTAGGATCCCAATAGGTACACCAACAATTAGTGTACCAAGGGTCACATAGATACTACCTAAAATCATAGGCAGAATACCGAATGATGGTGGAACATCATTCGGAGCCCAGTTCTGGCCAAGGAGAAAGTCTAAAGGACCGATTTTGAAGATAGCAGATAAGCCGTTCATGAATAGAAATAAACAGATTAAGAGTACGGCGAAAATTGAGGCAATGGCTGAGATAAGGAAAACGTATTGCATTAGTTTTTCTTGAAATTTCTGTTTCATAACTTCACATCCTTATAGAACTTGATTCCAGTATTCCACCTGACCTGTAAAGATATCTTGGACTTGTTGTGAGGTTAGAATATTGATCGGGTTATTAATATGAACGATGACTGCAATACCGTCCAAGGCAATAGCCAGATCATTTAATTGTTGTTTTTCATTTTCTGTTAGAGAACGCGAGGCCATCCCAATGTCACATGTGCCGCTGATAGCTCCATTCATACCTGCTGTTGAATCGCTCAGTTGAATTTCGATATCAGCACCAGGATTAATTTTCATATAAGCCTCAGCTAGTTTTTCCATAACGGGTGTAACAGATGAAGAACCAGCTATTACAATTTTTCCACTTGGTTTTGTGCCATTATATGGGGCAGCATTGTCTATAACACTAATATAGTTTTCAGCAATGATTGCTTGACCTTGTTGACTGAAGATGAAATCGATAAAGTCTTTAGTCACTCCAGTAGGTTCACCTTTAGTAGCGATATTGAATGGTCGAGCAATTGGATAGCTGCCATTTTTGACGTTTTCTGTAGTAGCTGCAGCACCATCAATTTTTAAAGCCTTAACTTTATCGCTTAATGAACCAATAGAAACATAGCCAATAGCGTGTGGATCATTAGCAACGTTCGTTAACATTACGTCGGTTTTGGAAGCAATTGTAGCTTCTTTGGTAGTACGATCAACTTTATTTCCTTGAGCATCTTTGGCTTGGATGCCGAATAATTCAATGAAAGCGCCTCTAGTACCAGAGCCATCTTCCCGGCTGACAACTGAGATATAATTATCGGGCTTAAACGTATCTTTACCACAACCGATTAACAGAGTGGCGACTAACACAACAGTAATAAACATGGTCAATTTAGTTTTCATTAAACTCAACCTTTCCTTGTTAATGTATTTGTTAGTTTTAGTGTAATAAGTCTTTGTAAAGACCAAATACTGTTCTATGTAAAGATCAGGTAAAGGAAAATCAGTAAATTAAAGGATAAAAATAGCAGATTGTGGAAAAGGATCTGCACAAGGAGAAAGAGGTGACAGTTGTGGATCTAAAAGCCATTAACGAACTAGCCTATAAGCATTTAGCCAACAGAAAATCACATCTTCATCGAGAAAAAGGTTTTATCTATTATCATGGTCAACGAGTAGCCAATATTGTGCTCGAGTTGCGCCAAAGATTGTTTCCAGGCGACGATAGCCATGATCAAGTATTAACGGTTGCAGCTTATTTTCATGATATTGCTAAGGGGATTGAACCCCATAGTTATTATGGCTCAATTATCGTAAAAGAACTATTGCAGGATTATTGCAGTGAAGATGAGTTGTACACGATTGCCGAGATTATTAAGCATCATCAATTTCGTGATCCAAATAAAAATTTCAGTGATTTAATTCGCTTAATTCAGGATGCTGATACCTTAGATCATTTTGGAACTGTCGAGATTTGGATGAACTTCAATTATTATGCTAATAACGATGGAACAATGTTAGATTCGGTTGATTATTATTCTAGTGAAAAGTTCGAGGAAATTACGGCTACATGTCGAAGTTTATTAAACTATGATTTATCGGTTCAAATCTTTGACGAGAAATTGCATTTCGTGAAGGAATTTGCCAGAAGAATGAAATTAGAAGCTCAAGGAAAAATAGTTAGTTAGAAGGTGAAAGTGATGATTGAAATTTGGGGAAAAGAAGTTCCAGGATTTAAAGGAGAATATGAACAAGCAGTTCCAACATTAACTCCATATTTAGCGGAAAGCAAAGAAAAGACGGCAGCAATTATTGTTTGCCCAGGCGGCGGTTATGCTCGAAAAGCTGGCCACGAAGGTGGACCAGTTGCCGAATGGCTGCAGTCAATAGGGATTAGTGCTTTTGTTTTAGATTATCGAGTAGCACCGTATCACCATCCAATTCCATTGTCTGATGCCCGAAGAGCTATCCAATATGTGCGTGCTCATGCAGAAGAATTTAATATTGATCCTCAACGCATTGGAATGTTAGGGTTTTCAGCTGGCGGTCATTTAGCAGCCTCTGCCGGTGTCTTTCCAGTAGATGGTCAGCCAGAAGCAACAGATCCAGTGGCCAGAGTCAGTTCACGACTAAATTGCTTAGTCTTATGTTATCCAGTTATTTCCTTGGAACGGTTTTACCATAAAGGGTCAGTTATTAACCTATTAGGTGAAGAACCACCTGCTGATTTACGGCATGAGTTGTCTTTAAATAATCAGGTTACTAGTTCGACACCGCCTACATTCTTATGGCACACAGCAGACGATGCAGGTGTTCCAGTTGAAAACAGTTTGTTTTTTGCTCAAGCCTTGAGTCAACATCAAGTAGATTTCGAGATGCATATTTTCCGTCATGGCCGCCATGGCTTAGGACTAGCTCTAGAACAGCCAGAAGTGGCTGAGTGGACCAAGTTATGCGCTACTTGGTTAGAGAAAATTAATTTTAGATAGGTGAAGAGCGATGATTCTGTCAGGTAGGGAGATAGAAAAAAATGTCGGTAAGCATATTTGGATTGACCCCTTTAATCCAGAGCAATTAAATCCTAATAGTTATAATTTAAGATTGCATAATGAACTATTGGTTTATACTGATCCAGTTCTGGA
>JAAYMV010000071.1 GCA_012521185.1 Bacillota bacterium | reverse complement strand
TAGCATTAATAAATATTTTGGCTGGTATGAGGGAGAAATTGAGGATTGGATAAGGTTTTTACAGACTATGAAAGATAAACTAAAACATGAAGGTTTAGCAACAATGCCAATACTTATTTCAGAATTTGGTGCTGGTGCTATTTATGGAGACTCTACTTTTGAAAGTGCAAAATGGACGGAAAACTTTCAATTACAATACCTAGATTCTGCTATAAAAATATTCCTCAATGACCCTGATGTAAACGGTATGTATATTTGGCAATACTGTGATATTCGTTCCAGCAAAGAACTGGAAATGGGCAGGCCACGCAGTTTTAATAACAAGGGAATTGTCAACGAGTATCGGAAACCGAAAGCTGCTTATTGGAAAGTAAAAGAGCTGTTTATTAACCACTAGTGATAAACAAAGGGCTGTTAACAAACATCGAGTTTGCTAACAGCCCTTGTTTTAACCTAAAGAAACCTGTTTTAGGGTTAACTGTTTGACATTTTCAATTACTGCAGAATCATGATTCTTTGCTTCAATTCGAACTTGGTTTAAACTAAGTTTTTCTACATCTACGCAAACCAAGCTTTGGTCTGCTTTTAGATTGATATTATCTAAAGTGATTTCTTGCAAAGGTTGTTCAGGCAAACCCCGAATTTCGATACCAACTGCTGCCCCTGCACCAGTTACATTTTTAATATAAATCTGATCGAATCGCGGTGGAGCCTCACTTCTAGGTACCACCGTACTATAAGGATAGTACATGTTTATATGAATGGCTTCCCGACCTACATTATTAATCTCGATATTCTCAAACCAAACCTTTTCTACGTATCCTCCCCGACCGCGCATGGATTTCAAGCGAATTCCCCAATGATTACCGCTAATTTTACAATCATGGATATATATATTTCTTACACCGCCAGACATGGCACTGCCAATTACTACACCGCCATGACCGCCTTCCATAATACAATTTCTAACAACTACATTTTCACAAGGTTTGTTTACCCGCCAGCCATCTTCGTTCATTCCAGAATTAATCGCTACACAATCATCACCAGTTTTGAAATGGCTATCTTCAACTAATACATTTTTACAAGAATCAGGGTTTAAACCATCTGTATTAGGGCCATTGGTATTTACTTTTACCTTCCGAATAATTAAATTCTCACAATAAACTGGATGCAGTGTCCACTGGGGACCGTCAATTAAAGTTATACCCTCAATTAAAACATTTTTGCAGTTAATTGGCTGAACAAATTGAGGCCGTAGAGCAGCTTGTTCTGTACCAAAAACACGAATGTCTACTGGAATGTTATTGCTTTCAGCATAACAAAGCTCGTCTGCAGCTGCCTGCTGCAGCTGTTTCCAATGCCACCAAGCTTGTCCATTGCCATATAAAATACCTTCTCCAGTTATCGCTATGTTTTCGCAATCCCGAGCGTAAATCAAAGGCGAATAATTATAACATTCCAGACCTTCCCAGCGGGTAAAAACTACTGGCAGGTAATCAGAAAATTGATCACTAAAATGTACTTCTGCTCCCTTTAAGAATTTTAAATGGACATTACTGCGTAAATGAATTGGCCCAGTTAGCCACTGACCTTCTGGTACAAGAACTATTCCGCCGCCAGCGGCCGCGCAAGCATCTATCGTCCGTTGAATTAACTTTTTATCTTCCCTAGGCTCCAGATCAGTTGTACGATAATCTAAAATATTAAATTTCTCAGCAGGAAACTGTGGTTCTTTAATCTCAACAATCTCAAATGGGGCACCGTATCCTTTACTCATCACTATACCGTCCTCCTAGCTAGCAAGTTAATTTAGCTTATGTTATTATTGTAAAGGGAAGATTGCTTAATGATCAATAAAATATTATAGTCAATAACTGACATATCCTAGCTTCGAGGTGGTAATATGGAACTGCTCCGTATGGGAATCGACGGCTTACATGAACCAGGCTTCCAAGTTTCCCGGCCAAATGGTTATCCCCACTATTTATTTTTATTAATCAAAACTCCCGCTGTTTTTATCATCAATAATCAGGAATTTAAAGCCAATCGCAACTCTGTAATTATTTATGATATAAATTCTCCCCATCACTATTATGCTGATCAAGGCCATTACATTAATGATTGGATTCATTTCCATGCCTATAATGGCCAAGAGTTCTTTAAAAATCTTCATATTCCGTTAAATACCCTCTTAAGGATCTATGATGATTCTTTTATCTATGAAATGCTGAAACTGATAGCTCATGAATACTACTCAGTTAATACTAAACGCCAGCAAACTATGAATCTCTTACTACAAGCTATGTTTGTTAAACTAAGTGAAGTTATTAGTAAAGAGGAAGCGCAGATATACACTAATCCTCATTATGGCAATTTAATTAAACTGCGCAAAGAAATTTATAGTAATCCGCAAATGGACTGGACTGTTAGTTTAATGGCTGGTAAACTTAATCTTTGTAATGCTTACTTACAAAAGATCTATAAAGAAACTTTTGGTGTTTCTTGTATTGCTGATGTAGTTAACTCCCGAATTGAATATGCAAAGGAAATCTTAGCTGAAACTACCACTCCAATTAATAAAATTGCCTCTTTATGCGGTTATAACAATGATGTGCATTTTATGCGGCAATTTAAGAAATATGTAGGCGTAACCCCCACTGACTATCGTCGTCATACTTATAGAGCCTGATCCGCCTTTAAATCTTTACCAGACCAAAGTTTTTTAGCTGTCCAATTCTGAGACGGATCAGCCCAAAAAGGATCTGTTGCAGCTAAGCCTAAGGGAAGTAGGCCTGCAGCACACAGATATAGACTGCCAGTTGAAATATAAAATTCGCCAATACTAGGCTGAAAACCGCAAAGACCTACAGTTAACCAACCTTGGTCATCAAAGGTAGCTGGCACTTCCATAGTTCGCTTAATTACTGCTGTTAAAGCACACCTTACTTGAGCTGGGGTAAGTTCCTCTGGCAGTTGATGCTTTAATGCCAGTTGAGCTAATAAGTGAAAAGCACCAAACCGATAGGCAAGGGAGCGGCCTATTGGCGGAAATGTTCCTTCTGGCGAAATTAATCGTTCTAAAATTACTGCATAACGCTGGGCTCGTTTAGTTACCGGTTCTACAAACTCCCGCCAATCAGAGCGTACTTTAGCAAAATATTCTATAATATCTAATAGCAGAGGATGAATAACAAAGCTGTTATAATAATCCCAATGGTAAACTGGTCCATCAGAATATAAACCATCCCCCACATACCACTGTTCGTGCTGTCTGATAGCATAATCTACCCGCATCGGGTCAAATTCTTCTCCCATAAAGTGCAAAGCTGTTTCAATCATAGCACTAAATAATAACCAATTACTAAACACCGGTCTAATTCTTCGAGTACTTTTTAAAGCACTAATAATATTTTGCTTAACCCTGGCATCTAAAGGTTCCCAAAGTACTTGTGGTGCTCGTAAAATTCCATGGGCTAGAAAAGCTGTATCCACCAAAGGTTGACCCCCTTCAATAAAGTTCATATAGTCTGGTGACTGGGGATCAGTTGCGGCATCTAAACTAGCTAACACTAACTTTTGGTATTCCTCCCTTAATCGACCTTCTGAACAATTAGTAACTGGTAAAGCTAACCAGGGAGCAATCCCCGTTAGTAATCTGGCAAAAGCTTCTAAGTGGGCGTATAGTTCCCGCTGCTGACCGCAGACTACAGGCATCTGCTCTTTTAGTTTGCCAGCAGCCAAATTAGTTAAAATGGGCTCTGCTAAACGTTCTAAGATCCTTACCCAATAAGCACGTTCAGTCATGATCAGGCCTTCCTTCCTGTTATCTAACAATGTAGTACTCTCGTTTATTTTCACCCCAATAGGTTTTAAAGCCCAAAGCAGGAACTACCGTACTTATCTCGATATGCAAAACACCATTAATGATTTCTGGCCAATCATTGATAGTTCCTGGAACGCCATTGATATATAGATCAGAATCAGCTACTCTGGTTTCGATTACATTACCACCATGTTTTACAGTTAGTTTTTGCTCTCTTTCAGCAAAGTGGTATTCAACACCTAATTTGTCTAATAACGGGAAGGCTGGACCATAAACCCCCACCATTCGGTAGGCTGACAAATCTTTACCAAAATCCACTTCCTGATCATCAACAAAAACCCGAATAGTTTGCTTTACGATCAAATCGCTAACATCAGTTAATTCTGGTAATGGACATGGGACTCGTTTTGGTGCCTGGTAAATTTCTGAGTAAACCTGCGGCATAAGCCTAGTTAAACCGCTAGCATCTACTGGAAATGGCTTGGAATAAATGGTTACACTAGCTGGTGGTAAGCCTGGTCTTGTGGCAGTCACAGTAATTGGCCCTGCCTCCCTAGCAGCTCGTAAGAAGACCCGGTTAGTACCACATTCAGCATATACATAATCAACATCATGACCTAAATCTTTAATTCCACTGTTATAACCGCCTAAGAAGGTAGCTGGACCAGTAATTTCAAAATCAATTCTTTCATAATCTAAGGGATATACCCGTCCTTGGGCATCAACTACTTCTACATCAATAAAGGCAATGTCTGCTCCATCGGCACGTAAGCCTTCTGGACCTGTAACAGGGGTTAAGCGAATCTCAGTTACTTCTCCAACAGTTTCGATTTTATGACTAGCTACTGCTTTACCCTGGGCATCATAGCCTACCGCTTCAATATAACCAGGTTGCATAATATTAATTCCAGGAAATTTATATAAGAACACTTTTTCCGGCTGATCATTATAACCAACAGATTTGCCATTAATCAACAACTCAACAGTTCGAATATGCTCCGAACCAATTACATAAATAGTTTTATTATATGGATCTCTTAAAGCTTTTTCCCCTGTGTATTGATGGGTTTCTGGATCTTTGACACCATATACATAAGCATTAGGATCAGTGGGATAATTCCAATGACCTACTAGATAGATTTCAGGTACAGGACTTTGAATAGCTTTCATAGCATAGAAAGATTGTTTTTTTATACGAACAGGATCTACCCGACCACTCATCCGACAATTTTCTGTAGCTTGTAAGCGGCCATGTTGGTTAGAATCTGACCAAATCATCATAGCAGCTGCGGAATAATAAGGTTTGGGACTATTAGCTTGCATCCTGCGGGAATAGAACTCATAGTAACCATAAACATGATGGCGGATAAAGTCTTCCGCAGTTAAATCCCAAGCGTCTTTATGGTTTTCCTTGACTCCGTTTGCACCTGTAAAAACGTTAACATAATCAAAATCTGGCGGTGAATAGTCATCCCATACTCGTCTAGGTGATTCCTCCCGATGATATTCAGTTTCAATAATCGCTCGTTTATCCCGAGTGATCTTGCCATTTTCTGTATAACGATAACCGTCCCTAACCCGACGTCCAAGCATGGTGCCAACCCACTCTGACTGATCAAC
>JAAYMV010000070.1 GCA_012521185.1 Bacillota bacterium | reverse complement strand
CTTGAATTATCTCAGACTGTTGCTGAGCTAGAAAGACAGTTACAAGCAGCCCGACAAGAAATTCAACGTTTACGATTAGAGCAGGTACATGAGGATCAAGCTGATTTTGGTTATGACTAAAGTAGCTAGCCTACTTGTTAATCGTATGTTATAATGAAATTTATACTCAAAATTGAGGAGGCAAAATTATGGCAGTACAGAAAATCAATCCATTGGAAATTGCACAACAACAGTTAAAAACAGCCTGTGACAAATTAGGCACGGAACCAGCTGTCTATGAGATTTTAAAAAATCCAATGCGAACTATGGAAATAACCATTCCAGTAAAAATGGATGATGGAACTGTTAAAACATTCATTGGTTACCGGGCACAACATAATGATGCTATTGGTCCATTTAAAGGTGGAGTTCGCTTTCATCCAGGTGTAACTATGGATGAAGTAAAGGCCTTAGCTACCTGGATGACTTTTAAGTGTGGAGTGGTTGGTGTTCCTTTTGGCGGTGGAAAAGGTGGAGTAGTTGTTGATCCTTTTGAATTATCAGAGGGGGAATTAGAGCGTTTAGCTCGTGGCTATTCCCGAGGAATTGCTGCTATTATTGGAGAAAAAGTCGATATTCCTGCTCCTGACATGGGTACTAACGGCCAAGTGATGGCTTGGATGGTAGATGAGTATCAAAAGACTACTGGGGAATTTGCTCCAGGGGTTTATACCGGTAAACCAGTATCCTTTTATGGTTCTTTAGCTCGTACAGAAGCTACGGGTTATGGGGTAGCTTTAATGGCTCGTGATGCTGCTAAGAAAATCAATCTTGATTTAAAACAAGCTACTGTAGCTTTACAAGGTTTTGGTAATGTAGGGTCTTACACTGCCAAATATGTTAATCTGCTAGGTGGCAAAATTGTGGCCATTGCTGATCATACTACCGGTTTATATAATAGTCAAGGTTTTGACATTGCCGCTTTAATGGAGTATGTGAATGAACATAAAGTAATTAAAGGATTCCCAGGAGCAGAAAAAGAGTTTCCAAAAGAAAAGATTATTAGTTTTGATGTAGACATTCTCTTGCCTTGTGCCTTAGAAGGTGTGATCACTGAAGAAAATGCGGATCAAGTACGGGCACAAATCGTTTGTGAAGGTGCTAATGGTCCAACCACACCAGAAGCGGATCGGATCTTACAAAGCAAAGGAATTCTAGTAGTACCTGATATTCTGGCCAATGCCGGCGGAGTAACTGTTTCCTATTTTGAGTGGGTACAAAACTTGCAACGTTATTCTTGGACCTTTGAAGAAGTACAAGAAAAACAAGAGCAATTAATGGTGAAAGCCTTTAATGCGATCTGGGCCTTGAAAGAAGAACATAACGTAGATATGAGAACAGCTGCATATATGATCTCCATAAAGCGTGTTGCCGAAGCCATGAAATTAAGAGGATGGTACTAATAAATGACCAGGTTCGTTAGAACCTGGTTAATTTATTTGGGGCAATATTGTTATATTTCTGGGCAAGTAAATCTAATGACTTACTCCTTAAATCAATTATACTTAAAGTATAATTTCAGTTGAGGAGGCTTAGTATGGGAAAGTTTAGTTGGTCATTTAAGTTATTGGTTCTTTTTATCGTTGGTATTACGTCGGTTATGCCTGCTTTTGCTAATGAAATTAATTATGCTAATCAGGTATTTTGGTTCGAAGCAGAGCAGTTGACAAACCAATTAAGCAAGATTGCTCAAGATCGTCATAGTTTTAATTTAGATTTATCAAATGGGGATTACTACGTAACAGTTTTTGCCAAAAGTTCAACTCCTATCACCATTGAAGCAGAAGAGCAAATTTGCTTTCACGGAGCAGCCATTGGTGATAAACAAATTGAAGCAGCCTTTGAGGTAACCGTAACCGATCAACAATTAAACTTAAACATTATTGGTTCAGTTGAAAGTATAGATGCCATCGAAGTGTCCTCAATTTTAAAATTTGATTTTGGTAATCAGCAAACAGCACCAGGATACATTAAAGTGTCAGCGAAAACCAGTTATTCTGAAGAACTAGGTTATGGTTTCAATAATCCGAGCAAGATTATTGATCGTGCTTTTTATAATACTACAGATCCTCTTTTAAGTGATTCAGTTCGTTTTGTAGAAGGTGGAAGATTTAGTTCTAATTCATTTAAAATAAATTTAGTTCCTGGTCGTTATCATTTTAGTTTTGCTACCGGTGCCATTGCTAGGGAAAGTCTTTATGTAAACGGCTTACCAGCTATTTTGAATATTACTGGTAATTTTAGTCGAGAACAATTTGAAATGGATATTCCAGACGGTCTGGCAGAAATTACTTTAGATGGTAAAGCAGGTACGTCCTTTGAATTAAGTGCTTTGGAAATCAAAAAGATAGCTGATCAGAAAACTATTCCACCGACAATTTGGTTAGGTGGCGATTCTACAGTTTGTAATTATTATCCCATAGAGCCAGTTAATAAAGAATCAATTACTGGTTGGGGACAGGTTTTGCCATTTTATTTGACTAATGATTATATTCTGCGAAATTATGCTACTAGTGGTCAAACTACCAAAGGCTTTAGAGAAGATGGTGCTTTTGACGCTATTTTAGCTCAGATTAAACCTGGTGAATATTTCATCGTTCAATTAGGAATTAATGATCGGAATAAGTATCCTCTTGCGGATTTTCGCGCAAATTTAGAATACTTTGTAGACCAAATTAGAGCTAAAGGTGGTATTCCTGTTCTAGTTACACCTCAAGGTCGCTCTGATGGTTTTAAATTGGATCCTTGGAATAATTTAACTCATGGTGTATCTGGTTGGGCAGGTCATTATGATATGATTCGGATAGTAGCACGGGAAAAAAATACTTTATTAATTGATAATGCTAATCTAAGTTCTGCTTATTATGTGAGTATTGGAGAAGAGGCAACTAAAAAGCTGTATGCTGATCCAACTCATCCGAATTATTATGGAGCTTTACAATTAGCAAGAATTATTAGTGAGGAGTTTAAAAGTCAAGGTATTCAAATTGAAACTACTGGACAAAAAACTAATTATGCTAGTTATGGGAATTTGAGGTTCTATACCCCAGAGTTAAAGAACTTAGCTGGAGTTGTCCAAAGTGAATTTACTGATTCAGAGGATTTAGTTGTTTCTATTTTAGCCAGAAATAGCAGCAAAGATAGGGAAATAGTAACCATAGTTGTTCAATTAATCGACGGGAATGGTGACTTGATAACTGAAAGTGTAGCCACTTATCAGGTAGATGCTTATAATGATCGGGCCTTAGAAACAGTGCTGAAAATTCCCGAAAGACCAATTAATTTATCCTTAAAACTTAGTGTTTTAGCTGGGGATTATCAAAAGGGTCAGTTAATTGAAGATACGGTAGTTGAATATCAATCTAAACATAAGTATATTTTACCAGCCGATCAAGTGGAAGGTTTTGAATATGGTTATCCAATAGGAATTGAAGTTGCTCAACAAGCGGATCCCAGTTTTGACGGCTGGGCAATGTTAGGCTCTAATGCTACGCGTCAAGCAACATTAGAATACGATGCTAGAAGAAAAAGCCATTATATTCAAGTCTATTCCGAGCAAGGTGTTCGAGCTGATGGTTCCAAAGGCTCCACCGTATTGTCCAGAGATTTTCCAGCTAGTGGGCTAGTGGCAATGGAGTTTGATGTTAATTTCTATAATGGAGTAGGTAGCATTTTGTTTAAGAATACTGGGGCAACTAGTTGGGGACTAGGACATACTGCTATTTCAGTGGCTGCTTCTGGTCGCAACATTGTTGTTAGTGATGGACTAGATGAACAAGTATTGATAAAAAATTTTTCTGAGTTAAAGTGGTATCGTTTTCAAATTCTCACTAATGTAGATACTAAGCGCTATTCTATTAAAGCCTATGATGGTAAACAGCTAATTGCTGAGCTAGATAATTTAGAATATGCCATTACTAACGGAGTGCAAGCAACTGGAATTCGCAATATCAACGTGTTTTTACCAGATTTAGCAGTGGATAAACGGATCAATGTGGATAATGTATATATCTATCAACCAATTGTTCGTCATATTGATTTGAAAGCTCTTGGTAATGGAGTACAAGTGCCTGACGATGGTGTTAATCAGTTAGAATTAATAGCGACGGCTTTACCAGTTTCATCTTTTGCTTGGAGTTTGGCTGAGGATTACCCTGGAGTAACAGTTGAACCTGTTCCTGGCCAATTCAATCGAGCAGTGTTACAGGTTGGTTCTCAGGCTATTGCTCAGCCAGTTACTGTAATTGCTACTACTGGTGGCAAACACGCTACTATTGAGATTCCACTAAGTAGTACAACATTTGGTATTGAAATTCAAGGTAAGGCTAATCACCTAATTCCTTTCACTAGTCAAGCTGAGTCCCAATATACCGCTGTGGTCAGAGATGGTTCTGGTAGTATTCTTGAAGAATCAGTTACTTGGTATCTGTATGATCATAGTAGCTTAGAACCCTTAGTCACGGATGATATTTATCTAAATTCTAAAACCGGTATGTTAACCATTAAAGATAGTGCACAGCCCAGTATTTTACTGTTACGAGCTGTTTTAGATTCTGATCCAGTTGTTAGTAAAGATTTAGAAGTGGTGATTTATAACATGAAATATGATTTTGGCTTAAGCACAGAAAAGATACTTCCTGGATATACAAAAGTTACCCCTAATACTCTTTACTCGGAAAATACTGGCTTTGGTATTGATCCAAATACTCCAGTATCTGGTAAAGTAGTGGATGGAAGGGAGCTAACTGGCGATTATATTTACGCTGATCAATATTTTCGTTTTAAGCAGCAGCTTCCACCAGGAAATTATCGGGTGAAGCTAACTTTTGCTGATGTTGAACCTAATAATCTAAGTGTCGGAGTGGAAAATGCTCCAACTCAGCGATTTCGCTCTAACGAATACTATGATAACCGGATTATGAAGGGTATAGTCAGCTTTAGTCAGGATAAACCTGCAGAGCTAGTTTTTGATGTAGCTGTTGTCGATGGTGTTTTGGATATTGATTTTATGGGGAATTTAGTAAATGTAACCCAATATAAAGCTATGGTAAATGCTTTAGAAATTACTAAGTTACCAGCATTAACTAAGGGCGATAAGCCCACTCTGTATTTAGCTGGAGATTCTACTGTTGCTAATTACAGTGCTACTGATATTATGGCGGGTTGGGGACAAATGCTTGGAGAATTTTTAGGCCCAGATTATATAATAAATAACCGAGCCATCGGAGGTCGCAGTAGTGCTAGCTTCTACCGAGAAGGTAGACTAGAAGAAATTCTATTAAATATTAAACCAGGTGATTATTTATTGATTCAATTTGGCCATAATGACGGAACTTTCAATAATGAAGCTCGTTATTGTGGTAATCCTGATTATGAAATGCTTTATGCCAAATATTATATTGAAGGTGCTAAGCAACGGGGAGCAACACCAATCATTGTTACCTCTGTACCAATGCATGGCTTTACTAGTACCGCAACTTTAGGGACCTATGTGGCTAGTGCTAAAAAGGTAGCGGAGCAAACTAACACTTTATTAATTGATTTACATCATGATGCTCTAGCTTACTATAATAATCTCCCTGGTACTCAACAAGAAAAACAAGCAATAGTTGATAGTTATTATATTTTGGATAAAAAAGGTGGTCGTGACTTTACTCATTTTACTAAGGATGGAGCACGAAAAATAGCTGAATTAGTTTATCAGCGATTACAAGAGCTACAGTTGATTCCAGATTTTTCTAAACCGTAATGGTGTAGTACCTTCGTATTGTTTAAAAATTTTAATAAAGTGACTGGGATTATCAAAGCCCACTTTTTGACCGATCAAATGAATAGGATAAGTTGTATTCTTCAATAATACTTTGCTTGCTTGTAATCTTTGTAGAATTAAGTATTCATAGGGGCTTTTACCCGTGTATTGCTTAAAGACTCTTGATAGATAGTACTTACTAAAACCAGTTTCAGCAGCAATTTGGTCAAGGCTAATCGTTCTTGCATAATTTTTTTCAATAAAACGAATCGTCTGCTTAACTGCAGCAGGCGGTTCGTTTATATTTTCAATAGGAAATCTACTTTTAATCAATAATTCTGTTAATATTTCGGTAATTAAAGCAGAAGCCAACATGTTAATTTGCAAATTACCACTTTTGAGTAACCGTTGGATTTGTGAGATATTCCTTAGCACTCGATTATTAGCCTCACATTTAAACACAGGACCATGGAATTCAAGAATTTGTTGCATATAACGTTTGCTTTCACCGCCAGAAAAGTGTAACCAAACCATTTCCCATAAATCTGTTTTAGATGTGCCATAATAATGAGGTTTACGGCAATCAATGATAAATAAATCATTTTTATTTAAGGTGTAAGACTGATCATTATATTTTAAATAACCAGTACCGTTTAAAGTATATTTAATCAGGATTGAGTCTAAACTTTGCCGTCGGCAGCAGTAGATTGGTTTGGAATAATAATGACCGGTACTTTGAATGTAGTAAAACATGGCCTTTTCTGTCTCACTTAAATGATGTTCATAGGTCCATGATTCATCAGTAACTTTGCGAATATAAGCCATTTTTATCAACCTCATTTGCTTAGAATTTACTAAGAAACTAAGCATCCCTTAAGCCATCAGAATTTCTGGGTGAAGGATTGCAAAGGCTTTTGGTGAATAACTTCATATAAGCTTTTGTTGATAACATATTAGTCGAACTATTTGATTTTCCTTTAATTATTTCCCTTTTTATTTAGGGGAATTATCCAAGCTAGTAAACGAATATATTGGGATATCGAGTAAAAGGAGAGATGCTTGATGTCCCGAAAATTTTATTGGGTTACAATAACCAAAAGCTATTTATCTGCTTTCGCATTATTAATAATCGTCTTATTTTTACTATCATTGCCAAGTAGCTACCAACTAGGGGTTTTAACAGCCACTTTGGTTTCCACCTCAGTGGAATATGATATAGTTTTAGATGCGGGACATGGTGGGATTGATTCTGGTGGAATTGGAGCTGGGGATGTTTACGAAAAAGATTTGGTACTAGATATTGTTCTTAGAATGCGTGATATTTTAGAAGGGGCTGGGTTGAAAGTTGGTTTAACTCGTGATACAGATATGGATGTTACTCATTTGGCAAAAAGTAAAGGTACTCGTCATCAAAGAGATTTAGAAGGTAGGTTTATTGCTTTACATTCAGGAAAAATTGGGATGAGTGTTCATGCAAATACTTCTAAAAGTTCAGCGGAACAAGGTGCCATTGTTTTTTATCGGCGAAATTCCTATATCGGTAAGCAATACGCAACCTCGGTTTTAGAAGCTATAGAGCAGGTACAAGTGTTAAATCATGATTATCCAGTGCCCCGCAGCAATTTAATGTTAATAAAAGCCAAACCACCGGTAGTTCTAGTAGAAGTAGGGTTTCTAACTAATCCAGATGATTTGGCAAAATTGACTGATCCTGATTTTCGTCAAAGTATTGCTGAGGCATTATGCAAAGGGATAGCAAATTTCTATGCTGTTTATCGTTCAGAGCAATCCGAGTAGTTACTAACTACTTGAAGAACAATTTCATTTAAGATTGGAATTATTCTTTGAGTAAATTCCCCAAAGTTTTCTGGAGCACTATTATCGGCTTGATCTGATATAATTCTAATAATTACATAAGGTATTTGGTTAAGATAAGCTACATGAGCAATAGCTGCTCCCTCCATTTCCACGCAGCTGGCTTGAAAATGTTTGCCAATATGTTCTTTTTGTTGCAGTGAAGAAATAAATTGATCGCCGCTAGCAACTAAGCCTAAATGTACTTGATTTGGCTGCAGGATTTGTTGCGCTTTGGTAAAAGCTAGTTGTTGGAGGCTTTGATCAGCTGGAAAATGACTAATTTGCATTTGTGGTATTTGGCCAAGCTGATAGCCGAAAGCCGTAGCATCCATATCGTGGTGTAAGGCTTCAGTGGAGATGACTACATCACCAATTTTCACGGCTGGATCAATCCCTCCAGCAACACCTGTATTGATGATTGCTTTGGTTTTGAAGCAGTTAATTAAAATTTGAGTACACATGGCAGCATTCACTTTACCAATGCCTGATTGAACGATTACTACAGGTTTAAGATTAAGCTTTCCTTGATAGAAAGTTAAGCCTGCCAGTTTAGTTTCGGTTTTGTTTTTTAATTGACTAACAAGACCAGCTATTTCTTCTGACATGGCTCCAATAATTCCGATAGTCATTAAATTTCACCTCATCAAACTAAGATATTCCTAGTGTAACATAATAACTATAAACTGAAAACAGAAATAGTTTTTCAGGGAGGTAGAGATATGAGAAGATTAGATTTTAATTATAGTAATGCCTTAGACTTTGTACATCAGCATGAACTGGATTATTTAGCTGATCAGGTTAAGCTAGCCCACGAAAAATTGCATTTAAAACAAGGACCTGGAAGTGACTTTTTGGGTTGGGTAGATTGGCCTAAAAATTATGATCAGCAAGAATATCAAAGATTAAAGCAAGCGGCAAAGCGGATTCAAGATTCTTCAGATGTCTTATTAGTTATTGGAATTGGCGGTTCCTATTTAGGGGCTCGAGCAGCCATTGATTTATTAACTCATAGTTTTTATAATGTTTTATCCTGTGCTCAACGAAGAACTCCGCAAATATTTTATGTCGGACATCAGATCAGTGGTAGTTATATTCATGAGCTACTGGAAGTGATCGAAGGAAAAGATATTTCGATTAATGTTATTTCTAAATCTGGCACAACTACTGAACCAGCTTTAGCCTTTCGAATTTTTCGCTCCTATTTAGAGGACAAGTATGGTGCCGAGGAAGCAGCTAAACGGATTTATGCAACAACAGATCAGGCTAAAGGAGCATTAAAACGTTTGGCTGATGAAAAAGGTTATGAAAGCTTTGTTATTCCTGACAATATTGGTGGCCGTTATTCTG
Source organism: Bacillota bacterium (assembly GCA_012521185.1). GTDB lineage: Bacteria > Bacillota > Limnochordia > Darwinibacteriales > DTU012 > JAAYMV01. Next base: position 5,436 of record JAAYMV010000070.1, on the reverse strand, counting down.
TGCTAACACCTGTCGGTTTATTGCCAATTTCTGTAGCAGGGATTGATACTGATGCTATGTTAGCAGGTGCTCAGGCAGCTATGGAATGGTATAGTACACCTAATGTGGCTGATAATGCTAGTTATCAGTATGCGGCCTTAAGGAATTTATTATATTGTAAAGGGAAAACCACGGAGATTTTAGTGAATTATGAGCCAAAATTTCAGTATTTTGCCGAATGGTGGAAACAGTTATTTGGAGAAAGTGAAGGTAAGGATCAAAAGGGTATTTTCCCTGCATCAGTTAACTTCTCCACTGATTTACATTCCTTAGGTCAGTATATTCAAGAAGGTTTAAGAAACATTTTTGAAACAGTTTTAGTAGTAGACAAGCCAGACAAAGATGTAAAGATCGATCCCGAACCCGATAATTTAGATGGTTTAAATTATTTAGCTGGTCAATCTCTAGATTTTGTTAATAAAAAGGCGTATCAAGGTACATTGTTGGCACATGTTGATGGGGGGGTTCCCAATTTAGTTTTAACTATTCCAGAGATATCAGCTTTCTATTTTGGCGCTTTAGTTTATTTCTTCGAAAAAGCTTGTGGTATTAGCGGTTATTTGCTAGGCGTTAATCCTTTTGATCAGCCAGGCGTGGAAGCTTATAAGGAAAATATGTTTTCTTTATTAGGTAAGCCTGGTTTTGAGGAAAAAAGAAAAATCTTAGAAGCGAGACTAGAAAAGTAAGGATGAGCAAAATGCGAAAATGTCAATGGTTAATGATTTCATTGATGCTGGTTTTGCTAGCTGGCTGTGGTTATCAAGCTCAAGCTAAAATTCAAGCAGTAGCTAGTTTCTCTATTATTGCGGACTTAGTTGCTCAGGTAGGCGGAGATAAAGTTGAAGTTAAATCTATTATTCCTTTTGGTGGTGATCCGCATCATTGGGAAGCAACATCTCGTGAAGCAATTAGTATCGCCAAGGCTGATATCTTGTTTTATAATGGTTTGGGTTTGGAAACTTGGATTGAGAAATTGGTAGATAGTGCTGGAACAAGCAGTTTGCGAAAAGTTGTATTGTCTCAAGGTTTGATACCTTTACCAGGAGTTTCCCATGATCATCATGATCATCAAGGTGGAGATCCACATTTCTGGCATGATGTAGATCATGTAAAGCATTATGTTAAAATCATCTCCAGGGAATTAACTGAACTTGATCCAGGTAATCAAGAATATTATGAGCGACGGGCTCAAGCTTATTTAGAAGAATTAACTAAATTAGATAATTGGTTAGTCGAACAAATTTCAATGATCCCAGTGGAAAACAGAAAGTTTATTAGTTATCATGCTAGCTTTAATTATTTAGCTCATCGTTATGGTCTTGAAGTAATAGGACATATTGTAACAAACCCGGATAGCGAACCAAGTGCTAGAGATTTAGGTGTTTTAGCTAGTGTGTTAAATAAGCATAACCGCAAAGTAATTTTTATCGAACCACAGGCAGCAAACCAACTACGCTTAGCAGAAGTATTAGCTAGCGAAGTAGGAGGAAAGGTCTATACTTTATATAGCGATAGTTTATCATCAGAGGCTCCTACATATTTAGACATGATGTATCATAATGGGAAAACCTTGTTGGAGGCTTTAAAATGAATTTAGCTGTTGAGGTAAATAATTTGCAAGTTGCTTATGAACGAAATGTTGTTTTAGATAATGTTTCCTGGCAGGTTAAAAGAGGTACACTAGCAGGAATTATTGGTCCAAATGGGGGTGGTAAATCTACGTTTTTGAAAAGTTTATTAGGGATGGTTCCAATTACGAAGGGTACAGTAAGGGTTCTGAACCAAAGTTCTCGTTTAGCAAGGCCACAGGTTGCCTATTTACCTCAGCGCGAGGAAGTGGATTGGAATTTTCCCATAACCTGCTTTGATGTGGTTTTGCAAGGCCGTTTAGTTCATTTAAAATGGTGGCAAAAGCCCAGTACAGCAGATTACGAGAAAGCTCGGGATAGCTTAGCTCTAGTAGGGATGGTAGATTATGCCAGTCGAGCCATTGGAGCCTTATCTGGTGGCCAAAAGCAGCGAGTTTTCATTGCTAGAGCCTTAGCTCAAGAAGCAAAATTAATTATTATGGATGAGCCGGCAACTGGTCTTGATGCTGTTGCCCAACATGAATTGTTAGATCTCTTTCAACAGCTAAAAAAGGAAGGTCATACAGTAATTGTAACAACTCATGATCTGAACTGTATTGCTGAAGGCTTTGATACTGTTTTAGGGTTAAATCGACAGGTGATTCTGTCAGGAATTCCTAGTGAAGTAATGAATGCCGATATTTTAACTGAATTATTTGCACGCCATTTTCCAGTTATTAAGTCTACAGGTGAGGTGACAGTACATGATTAGTGACTGGTTTTTAGAACCTCTCCAGTTTTCCTTTATGACCCGAGCTTTAATCGGCACTTCTTTGATTGCCTTGTTATCAGCTTTTATTGGTACCTTTGTTGTTTTAAAAGGGTTAGCATTTATTAGTGATGCAATAGCTCATACTGCCTTTAGCGGAATGGCTGTGGCTTTATTGCTTGGTTGGAATCTGAATTTAGGTGCTTTGCTTTTGGGTATCTTTACAGCCGTAGGGGTAACTTTTTTAAATCGAACTGCTAAATTGCGCAACGATACTGCTTTAGCGATTTTATTTACTGGCGCCTTTGCTTTAGGAATTATATTGATGGCCACTATGCCAAATTTTGCCGGTGATCTTTCGTCGTTGTTATTAGGCTCGGTATTAAGTATTCGGGTGCAAGAGTTGTATTGGATTATTGCTGCTTTTATCGGAGTAGGGATTATGTTGAAGGTAACTTTTCATCATTTGGTATTTGTTGCTTTTGATCCTGTTGGCGCAGAAGCCGCAGGAATCCCTGTGGTTTGGCTGCAAACATTACTGATGATTATGATTAGTATAGCGGTAGTAGTTTCTATTCAAGCTGTTGGCGTTGTTTTAGTAATGGCTTTATTAATTACACCAGCTGCAACAGCAGCCCTATTTACCCGTAATATTTTGAAAATGATGGGTTTGGCGGCTAGTTTAGGTTTATTTGCCTCTTGGATTGGAATGTATATTGCTTATTATGTAGCAGCGCCACCTGGAGCAACCATTGTAGTTGTGGCTACCTTACAATTTGCTCTAGGGCTAGTAATTTCTTATTTGCGACAACAGCAGCCGTTAAATACTGAAGGTAGGCGAAGTAGTTGAAGTCTGGTCTAACAGTGGAAGTGCTCAGCCATGAGGATGGCATGATGATTAAGGAAATAATTTATAGCCGATTAGAGTTAAGTCGCGGTTTATTGCGGCGAATGCGTAAAGGTGGAGGTGTGACGCTTAACGGTCAGTTTGCTCATATTACTCAACGGGTAACTACTGGAGATATTATTCATATTCGGTTTGCTGATGAGCCAACCAATTTGCAGCCACAAAGGCTAGATTTAGATATATTGTATGAGGATGATTTTTTGTTGGTAATTAATAAAGTTGCTGGTATGGCTGTTTATCCAACTCCAGCACATCCGCAAAATACTTTAGCTAACGGCCTGGCTTATTTATGGCAAGAGCGCGGTTTACAGCGGAAAGTACGCTTAGTTCATCGGTTAGATCGGGAAACTTCGGGAGCAATTATAGTAGCAAAAGAACCTTATGCTTACCAAGGTCTGGTTACTCAGTTACGGAATAATACGTTAGAACGACAGTATTTAGCTATTGTGCAGGGTAATTTATCTGAGAAGACTGGCGTAATTGATCAACCAATCAGCCATCAGCACTCGACTAAAGATCATGGTATGAAACGGATTATCGCTGATGAGGGTAAAGCTGCTAAAACTTATTATCGAGTAATTCAAGAATACCCCAATTATTCATTACTTAGTTTGAAACTGGCTTCTGGTCGGACTCATCAAATTCGTGTACATTTACAATGGCTAGGTTTCCCTATTGTGGGCGATCATTTATATAATCAGGCAAGTAAATTGATTGACCGTCAAGCACTGCATGCGTGGTCAGTCAGGTTTAATCATCCCCGCACAGATAAAGAATTGATAATTCGGGCACCAATTCCCGATGATATGAAAACATTGCTTGAAGAAGTAAAAAATAAAAGTTAATCTATGTATTTTTTGGATCTAACAGGGAAATTAGGATTTTGTACGAATTAATATGTTGAGCTATTATAATGTGGGAAAGGTGACTATTATGAAGAAGAGTGTACTAGTATTTTTGTCTGTGTTATTGTTATTAGTGGCAGTACCGGTATCAGCATTTGAATTGACAGGCGATATTTGGCTATTAAGTGATGATCAGGAGCAGGAGACAAATGAAACTCCACTAAGTTATCATGGAGAACTGACTTTACTCGGCCTTGGACCTGTGAGAGCAATTGTTGGAGCAGATTATAACGGAAAAGATACAGATTTTATTCATTTTTTCAATTTACTATTTGGTAAAGTAAAACCCGAAAGTTTTTCGGAATACGAAAATGCTTTTCATCTAATTGGTGGAGTAAATGGTCGAATTAGAGTAGATTGGCCATTATTTAATGGGTTATCAGTTGTTGGGTCAATGGGGCATCGTTATGCTGGCAGTACTTATAAATCAGCAGGTTTAACTGATTATCAGGTAACTAGCAGTTTATATGGTGGTACAATTTACGCCGCTGGTTTATCTTTAGAGTTAATGAGAGGACTAGTTTTATCAAGCATTTATGAAATTGGCCCATCTTTTAGCGGGGTACATGAGACCACAGGGGAAGGTACTTGGAAAAGTTGGGATGTAGGTGTTCAGTATAGAATTCCATTTTTCTCAGTGAAAGCTGGTTATCGAGACCAACATTTACAAGCTGATGTGGATAGTTTTTCACTATCAGGAGTTTATTTTGGTGCTGGAATACACTTTTAACACAAACGACCGGATTATTATAATCCGGTCGTTATTTTTTATTGGTAAAAACCTAAGAGATTTAGTTTTTTGATTCTCCAAGTGATTCCATCATGAGTGATTATGGAGCCCACTCCTAATTGTGAGCCTGTTTTATGGGGTTTGGTAATCAGTAAAACTTGGTAATCGCCGTTTGGTAGTTCTTCGGCAAACCATTCAGGTGCATCTAATGGAATGGTGATTAAAAACTGGATGATTGGTAGTTTGTTATGTTCGACAATCATAATATGTTGATCAAGCCACATTAGATTTTGGCGTTTAATAGCATTTAAGAATTGATTAATCCAAGCAACTAGTTCCGGATCAAGTAGTTCTACTCGGTCATCTAATACAGGTTCAGTAACGACAACATCTTCTTCGATAATTTCTTCTTGGACTGATTCATCTACGATTGTTTCTTCATCGACAGTTCCCTCATTGGTGGTCTCTTCCACAATAAATTGCTCATCGACAGTTTCTTCATCAGTGGTTTCTTCTAT
>JAAYMV010000069.1 GCA_012521185.1 Bacillota bacterium | reverse complement strand
CCCCGTGCGGGTGCGTGGATTGAAACCAGTAGTGTTGTGCACTTACCAGCGCAGCGGTGCGGTCGCACCCCGTGCGGGTGCGTGGATTGAAACCCTGAAAAGGCGCTTGGTCTCATCACGATAACGGGTCGCACCCCGTGCGGGTGCGTGGATTGAAACTGCCCGGCGAATTCGAATATGCCGGAAAAAGTACGGTCGCACCCCGTGCAGGTGCGACGGAAATAATAACATAATCACCGATAACGATTATATTTGTATAGTTAAAAGCCCAGCGCTTGTGCACTGGGCTTAGTTTTATTTCTTATTAGTTGTATTCCATACATTTAATTCATAAATCGAGAAGTAGTGTTGAGGATCATCTTTAGTTAGTACAATCTTAATATATCTTGCTGTTTGTAATGTATTGAATTTAATCTCAGTTACTAGAGTACCCTCCGGATTTTCATTTTTATAAACAGGTTCACTAAAGTTTGCTCCTTGTGTATTTGTTGCAAGATATACTTCAAAGCCTCTTGGCGAATCCATTGGAGCCAAAGTGGTCTCTAAAGTAATTTTATTAAAGGTTTGGTCAGCACCCATGTCTAGCATAATCCATTTTCCAACCTTTTGATAGCTGCCATGCCATCTCGTTTTAGGATCCCCATCAAGTAATCCATCGATTTGGAAATTATTATCTGAGGCTTTAACAGTCCAGCCTGTGCGTTCTAATCTTCCATCATCAGGGATAAACTTAAATTGGGACACATCCATTAGACTTTCTGGTGAATTGCCGGCGAATCGTAAAACCAAGTCATGAGTATTAGCTACCTTAATAATCGGAAATCTGAACGCTTGCCATTCACCATTAGTATTTGGAATTGGACATTCTCCTAGCAATTGACCACCGACACTATCTAAAACTACTTCAACAGTACCGCCAATAGTGCTTCTCACTGTTAGTTCGATGACTTGGCTACCAATAGAACCAAATTCTACATTATCTACTTTTAAGTAATCAAAGTTATGGATGTTAGTAATATACCATGTTTCACCAACCGGTCGGATTAAATCAATACCAGCTAATTCACTGGCAACAGCTACTGGAATATATTGGTAAGCATCTATTATCTCACTAACCTGACTATCTGGTGGGTAAGGATATACTTTTGGTTCTTCGGGTAACGAGATACTTGGCTCGCCAATAACAGTAATTTTTAAACCTGTTTGATTAATTATTCCATTCCAATCAATAACTAATTCTTTAGCGTAACCTGTTCCTTGACGGTAGAAATCATAGTTTTTGCTATTAATTGAAACAGTTACATTCTCTCCAAAGTGATCGGTTAAATGAATTTTATTTACATGGATTGGTTGTTCAAACTTAATAGTAATTTCTTTGTTTTGATTAGCCTCACCACTTACTTTGCAACTAATAGTACCATAACCTTCAGGCGTAATAAATAAAGCATCTTTCATCTCGTGTTGCATTTCCTCAAGAACAATTGGCTGTAGCCAAATATCCCGAGTAGAGGCATCACGGTAGAATCCGACAAGATCATAATAGTTACGCCAGATACTTGGTAGACTTATATATTGTCGATCACCGCTAATAACAGTTGCTACATAATTTGGTTCAGTAACCGCTGGTAAAATATCTAGCGGATGATTAAATACCTTATTTCGATCCTCATATTGTCTGCGATAAGCATCATATTGCATAGCATACCATTCTTTGATCCTGCGAGTATGTAATAATAACCCGCCATAATGAGTTAACTGATAAGGCGTCCACTCATTGTAAGTGCCCTTTAATGTTCCCATTCCCCAGGAATAAGGATGATAATAATTGTCTAATTTCTTAAGGACGTAATCAGTATCTTCAGCTGTCCAAATTTCACCAAGTCGGAGATGCAATGCTAGCCATTGGCCTGCAAAATAACCTTCCGCATGTTTTCCTTGAGGAAAGTTATCGTTTAAATAGCGAGCCCGATAGGAAGCCACCACTGTTTCATAAGCATTGGTATAACGCTCCACTAACTTAGTTTCTCCGAACCGTTCAGCTAAAATTAGTAAAATTTTATAAGCTACAGCAGACATGCTAGCATTATATGGATTTGGATCACCACCAGCATCATATGAGTTTTCCGATTCATCAAAGGTAAAAGGATAATCTGGATTTCCATACAGTTCAACCTGATCTAAAATTCGCTGTCCAGCTTTTTTTATGTATGGCCATAATTTCTTCAGCCATTCTTGATTATTTGTAGCTGTAAATGTTTCATAAACAGATATGATAAAGCCGCAGTTTAGATCAACCCATTTGTCAATATCCCGATAATCACTATGTTCTGTATCATCCCAAGCCATTAAAGTTGATAAAGCAGATTTATCGTTATCAGAGCCAGAGTTGTAATCATTAAAATCATGGTGGATTTGTCCATGTCTTTTTTGCGTTCTAGCCCAGTATTCTAGTTCTTTCCAGGCAAATTCTGGGATTAATTGATTAATAATTTGCCGAGCATGCCACATTTGATCCATAGTACCAAAACAAGTCCATTGCCCTTCGGCAAAAGCCACCCGCCCATCTTTTTTATACATGGAGTTGTTGGTTAAGTTAGCTAGTGTATTTAATGTCTGGTTAATTAACCATTGCGGTAAGTTAGAAGCGCGGATTTTATCTACTAAACTTACCGCATTTTGTTTTAAATGCTCAAAGTTTTCAAGTCCTACTTCGGCAATAGTAGCTGGGTTATCATAAAGCCCTAAATAGTAACAACGTTCTGGATCCGCATTATCATACCAAGCTAAAACAAACTGAATTGACTTAGTCTCTTTGGCTTGTAAAATTACTTTGACAGCAGTTTTACTAAGGGTACCTTCTACAAGATTATTGCACTGACCATTAGCGCAAAATCCTGGATCATTTCCCGCACTAATAAGTCCATTATAATCATTACTTTTGCCAAAAACAGCCCAATTAGCGGAAGCAATTCCTTTACCTTCTACTAAGGAAAAAGCTGTAGTACTAGTTATTTGAAAGCCAATGGCTATTTCTGCTTGAGATTCACTAGTATTCGATACTGTAAACTCATAAAAAGCATAAGGTAGGCTCATCTGATCATAGTTTTTATTGTCTAACGGCGAAAAAGCCGTTAAGCTGACGGTAATGCCATTAATACTAGGGAAATTAACCTGATGCAAGGGCCAAATGGCATCATCGTCATAACGACCTTCAATCAATGCTGCTTTCATTGTTTCCACAGTTTCGACTTGCTCATTTCTTTTAGTATATAATTGAAACTTAAAATCTATCATTTTTACATAATCATAGGCATCAGCCGGTGGCTGTGTCATCACAGCAAAGCTACCTTCATGTGCTATAAACTTAACTGCACCAGCACCAAAGCCGCCCAGTGGTGTGCCAGTAGTTCCATCAACCTGATATCGAACCAAGATCATCTCTCCTGTACCATTTTTCTTGATCGTATCATATGATGCTAGGTTTGATCCTTACATATTTTGCCCGGATAAATATAACCATACATTTTTAATCATAGTTCGGGACTTTTTTTAAGCCAATATATAAAAGAAAAGAGCAAACCAGAATTGAAGTCAGATCAGAGATTGGTTCAGCGTAATAGATGCCTCTAACTCCATAAAAGTTTGGCAGGATAAACGCTAATGGAATTAGTAAAATGACCTTTCTAAACATAGCTATAAATAACGAGGTTTTAGCTTGTCCCGTGCCAACAAAGAACATTTGAGCAGTCATTTGGATTGAGAAAAGACTGATTCCTAACATAAAGCTTGGTAAAACACTTCTTACTATAGCGATTAATT
>JAAYMV010000009.1 GCA_012521185.1 Bacillota bacterium | reverse complement strand
TTCGACGGAACGCCCTACCGTTACGAGAAGATTAGACTGTCTGAAGTGGAATTCCTATGTGGTTGTCAAAGGTCAATGACTTTGATTAACATGGTATGTCTGCATCACCATTGTACAAGGAGGTTTGTTAGATGCAGGGCCTGTTAAAGGAATTCCAGAATCCATCAGTTCGATATCGACCCTTACCTTTTTGGTCTTGGAATGACAAATTAGATCCAGAATTGTTAAAATGGCAAATCCAAGAAATGAAAAAAGTTGGTTTGGGCGGCTATTTTATGCATGCTCGCGGTGGTTTAGAAACAGAATATTTAAGCGAAGAATGGATGGAATGTGTTAGAGAATGTATTGGAGAAGGTAATCGTCAAGACTTAGAAAGTTGGTTGTATGATGAATCTGGTTGGCCGAGTGGTTTTGCCGGTGGTTTAGTGACCGCTCATGGTGATAAATATCATGGGCGCTGGCTAACAATTGAGGATTATGATCCAGTAGCAACAAATCTGCAAACAGATAACATTCTCGGTATTTACTTGATTGATTCGGATCAGCAAGTTACCAAATTAGAGACATTAACATCACCTCACGCAGCAGAACGAGTAGTAATTATCCGGCATCATGCTAATCGGGATTATATTGATGTATTAAACGCAGAAGCAGTTCGCTTATTTATTGAATACACTCATCAACGTTATTTAGAGTTATTTGGAGAAGAATTTGGTACAGGATTACTTGGATTTTTCACTGATGAGCCGAGGTTATCAGGTAGTGTGGAAAGAGATATTCCCTGGTCTTATGTCCTGCCTGATAAATTTCAAGAGCGCTATGGCTATAACTTACTAGCCGTATTGCCTGCTTTATTTTTGCCTTGTGCTGACTATATTAGGGTTAGATATGATTTTTGGCAGCTAGTTAGTAATCTCTTTGTTACTGCTTTCATGAAGCAAATTAATGAGTGGTGTGAAAAACATAATTTAGTCCTAACTGGTCATGCCATGATGGAGGAAAGTTTGTTTACCCAAATGACCTCAACTGGCGGAGTGATGCCTTTTTATGAACATATGGGGATGCCTGGCATTGACTGGTTAAGAAGAACGATTAGTACGCCAGTGGTGCCAAAGCAAGTATCTTCAGTAGCCAGTCAATTAGGCCGAAAGTTTGTGCTGACAGAGTCTTATGCTTTATCCGGCTGGAATGTTAGTTTTGAAGATCTAAAATGGATTGCAGAATGGCAGTATGTTAATGGAGTAAATCGCATGTGCCAACATTTACAGGGTTATACCATTCGTGGTTTACGGAAACGGGATTATCCGCCATCACTGTTTATTCAGCAGTCTTGGTGGGATGAGTATAAGATTTTCAATGATTATTTAAGTCGTTTAGGTGTGATGCTTTCAGCTGGAACGCCAGTGGCAGATGTCTTAGTAATTCATCCAATTCGCAGCGGCTGGCTAGCTTATAATGGACAGAAAAATGCCGAGTTAGAAAAACTAGATCGAGATTTTATCGCCATTTCAGAAATGCTCTCTGGTTTACATGTCGATTATCATTATGGTGATGAAACTATTATGCAAGGTTATGGTGTGGTTCGTGGTGACCAGTTCAAGATTGGTCACTGTTCATATAAGGTAGTAGTTTTACCAAGTATGCTTGGCGTAAGCAGTCATACGCTACAACTTTTAAAAGAGTTTGTTGCTAATGGCGGTTTAGTAATCAGTGCTGGTGATTATCCGACTTATTGTGATGGACAAGTCAGTGAAGAACTGGCAGCTTTAAAAGAACATGTAATTGATTGTGGCTTAGATGCAGATAGGTTAGTTACTGCTCTAAATGAACGTCAGGTAGCTAGGCTTTCCATAACCGAAGCTGATAACCAGGTCTGGGATATTCATTACCAGCAAAGGGACTTAGGCGAATCTCAGGTTTTCTTCTTAGTAAACCATAGTGTAGATCAAGACTACCAAGTAACAGTTGAATTACCTGGCATTGGTGGAGTCCAACAAATGCAGGCAGAAACTGGTGAGTTAGTCGCGATGGCCTTTAAGCATCAGGGAAGTAATACAATAGTTGAATTGGACTTTGCTCCAAGGCAGTCATATGTTTTACTGTTTACTACAGAACAAACTGAGGAGTATCAGCCCTCAACAGTGAAAAAACAATTAGTTCAGTTAGAGGACAGCTTTGAGATAACTGACATGGATCTAAACTCCTTAACTATTGATCGCTGTGAATACCGAATTGATGGGGGAGAGTGGCAGGAATCTGTTGCTGTGATCCATTTAATGGATCAGCTGCTTAATTTACGGCGCAGCTGCGATTTGGAAATGAAGTTTAGCTTTATGGTGGAAACTGATCCAAAATCCCTGTCCCAGTTTTATTTAGTATTAGAGGATGCCACTAATTTTGAAATAATTGTCAATGGGCAGCAGCTAGAGTTCAAAGATATAGGCTGGTGGAAAGATACCTCTTTTAAGAAAGTAGATATTAAAGATTATGTTGTTGCAGGTGAAAACCAGATTATCCTGAAACGTCATTTCTCTCAATCGGACAAGGTTTATCATGTGTTATTTGGTGAAGATGTTTATGAAACAGAGAAAAACCAATTAACTTACGATGTGGAATTAGAAAGTATTTATTTAGTTGGTGATTTTGGCGTTATTTCTAAAACGTCACCTAGTTATGGTGAGCGTAGTGCTAGTTTTACTGCTGGGTCTTTTGTGATTGTTGATCAACCAAAGAAATTGCATAAGGGTGACTTTATTTATCAAGGATTATTGTTTTTTGCAGGTAAGTTAATTTTATCCCAGCGTAAGGAAATCAGAAGACAACAAGATGCAAGAGTATTTTTAACTCTGAAAAAGCCAGATGCTCCTTTAGCCAAATTATATGTGAACAACAGCTTAGTGAAGACCTTACTATGGCCGCCATATGAAATTGATATTACTGATTATATTGTCGATGGCGAAAATACTATCACTATCGAGTTATTTGCTAGTAACCGGAATTTGCTTGGCCCACATCATCATATTAATGGCGAATTATATAGTGTGGGACCAGAAAGCTTTTCTGGTAAATGGAGCTGGGTAGAGAAAAAGAGTGAAACTGAAACTACCACGCCAGAGATTAGACAGCAGTGTTACTGGAGAGATGACTACTGCTTTGTTAAATTTGGGATTCCCAAATAGCTCCTTTAGATAAAGCGTTACTAAAAATTTAGTGTGACATAGCTTGGTTTTCTGTAAAAATAGCAGGTTTTTGGTACTTGTTACCATATTTCCTGCTATTTTGTTTAACAAAAGACGTTGACTTATTAAAAATATGCGTGTATAATTAAAATAAATGAAAAACCACCTAGAGTTTTCAGGAAAGGTTTAATAAAAATTCAATAAAACTTTAGTGGTTTTTAGAAAAGAAGGCTTAGGAGGCAAGAAGATGAAAAAGAGCTGGCAAATTTTTGTAGCATTAGTGTTATTATTATTAAGTACTTCTTTGGTATCTGCTTCAGCTTTAACTGATTTAGGTTTCAAAGAAGCAGGATCTTATGATTTAGGTGGTAATACGGTAACGATTATTTCATGGACTAGTGAAAGAATGGCCAATTATTTTGATAGTTATCCACCTGTACTTGATCGTATTGCGGAAGCTGAAAGATTATTTAACTGTAAAATTGAATTTATGCAAACTCGTGAAATCCCAGAAGTAAACTTTAACCGTTTATTAGCTGGTGAATCAACCTATGATTTATGGCATGTACAAAACAAAATTGGTTATTGGGAATTAGTGGCTGGTGGAGCAGCTTATCCTGTTACTCAGTTCTTAGCTGCTGACTATTATGACATCTTACCACCAAGTTTCATTGCTACTGAGGAAGCACTAAAATTTGATGGTCAATATTGGGGCTTAGGTCCAGTTGAGTATCGCCCAATGTATGGTTACCAAAACGACTTATTATTCGTAGCTTATAACAAGACTTTATTTGAACGTGAAGGTCTACCTGATTTATACGAGTTATATCTAGATGGTGAATGGACTTGGGAAAAAGCTACTGAAATCGCTGTTAAAGCAACTGTGGATTTTGACGGTGATGGTGTTATCGACCAATGGGGTATTGTTGACGCTCGTCCTTGGGACTTAGCTGTAGCTAATGGAGCTAATATGATTAAGATTGATTCCAATGGCAGAATGGTATTCAATGGTGATGATCCAAAATACATTGAAGCCTTAGAACAATCTTATCAATGGTGGACAGAGTTGGGAGTTCAATTTCAATCCTATAGCTCTGGTGAAATCAACAATACTTTCAGAAATGGTAAAGCTGCAATGCACTTTAGCACACCAGCGTTTGGTTTACCAGATTTATTAGCAGAAATGACCGATGATTGGGGTATTGTACCATTACCAATGGGACCAAGTGCAGATAAACATTACTGGACAGTTCAAGCTTTAAATACAACTTTAATTCCAATAAATGCTAAACAACCTGAAGCATTAGCTGCTTTACGTGCCTTCTTGTGGCAAGAAGATGACATCAGTGTTAACGACTTCTTAGCAACACATGTTAATAGCCAGGAAATGGCAGACGTACTTTTAACAGCTAATTTCGAGTGGGATGGCTCTGCATCTCGAGTATTTGAAAAATATTTAGGCGACTTTGCTCAATATACTCGTGATGTTCAATCAGGTGAAAAAAGTGCTTCAGCTGCTATGGCTGAAATCAAACCAATTATTCAAGCTAACTTAGATTATTTATTAAATCAATAATAAATGACTAACCTCCTAAAAAGGACTCCTAAAAACATTGGAGTCCTTTTTTTGTTTGAACTATTTACTTATTGAGCGAATCCGTTTAGCGACTTTAGCGAATATTAAAAGTAAGAGTAAGATAATCAGGATAACTAAACTATAAACTGCAAGGGCGATTTTATTTGGTTTACTGATTAATGCAAAGATGTTCTTGCTATGTTCAATATTTTTCCTGCCTTGAGCTTGGCTGTAATAATCAGGGATTATAGGCTTGCCGTTATCTGGCTCAAAAGACTGTAAATATTGAGCGATAGCATACCATTCTTTAACTTCACGATCATTGTGATCCCTGATGATCTGGTCTTCAAAATTAACTACTGGCTCACCAGCCTTATTTTTTGGCACAATGGATAATAAGCCAAAGGATTTATCGTTGATTACTGGTAACATTTGTCCGGCGTATAAGCCACCAACTAGGCGATATAATTTATTATCATCGATTTCTTCTAAACTGCCATCTGGATTTTGCAAATACACTTCAGTAACCTTGTTGAAAATTAATCGGTTAGGATTAAAAGTATAGCTTAGTCCTGCAATATATAGCTGAGCAGCTTTCATAATCGGAGTAACGGAAGCATCTACTTCTGCTAAGGTTTTCAGTTCTTTCCCAGTTAAATAAACTGAGATTAAAGGATAACCAGGAATACCGTCAGAACCAATTCCTAGAGAACTGACGATAAACACATCAGCGACAGTAATATCTCCTGCTACAAATGAACCGCGAATAGTGCCATTTGGTGATATTGCTACAGCAATTGGTTCATAATTATCGCCTTCGGCTAGTTTTACCGCATGAATATAAGCGTCACTAATTAAATTTCCTAGTGGTTCTTCTGCATGTTCTTCGCCTACTTCTGATGAAGGTGTAAAATTGAAAGGTGAATAGGCAACCACTTGGTCAAATTCTAGATTAAAATGATTCAAATAGTCTCGTTGTACAATTTGCTGATAATCTTTAACTAATTCTGCCATTATCGGATCTTCCGATAGACTTTCATCTATTGTTTGTAAATAATATTCTTGTAAGGCCCAGGATTGATCAGCTATTTGCTTAATTTTGATCACACCAAGGTTTTCTCCATATTCACTAGCTGAGCCAATGATAGTTTTACCAACGATAATCGGTTCTGTTAATGTTGTATGACTATGCCCGCTAATGATAATATCAATTTCGGGTACTTGCTTTGCGAGAATTTCGTCTTCTGTATTAGGACTAGTTCCGCTAGTGCCAGAATGGGATAGGCAGATGATTAGATCGACTTTTTCTTCGTTTAGTAAGAGGCTAACAATTCGTTTAGCATTCTCAATTGGATCTGTAAAGACTACTTCAGACATTGGAGCATTGGAAGCAGCATCGACACCCATTAAACCAAAAACCCCGATTTTAACACCTTTTCGTTCTAAAATTATATATTCTTTTACAGGATAACTTTCCATTGCATTTTTCAGCTGCACTAATGAGGATGTCATTTTCCCCAGATGATTAGTAGGAAATATAACATTAGCTATGGTAATTGGCGGTAGCGGTTTGTTTTTAATCTTAGCTATGCTTAAAGCATCGGCTAAACCTGTGGCACGAAAATCGAACTCGTGATTACCAAATGTAATCGCATCATAACCCATTTGTCCCATCAAGATTAGTTGGGGTGCTTCAGTGGCAAAGATTGTTTGAAACAGCGTACCCATGGAAAAATCTCCAGCATCTAGTAAGAGTAGTTCAGGATCGATTTCCCGATATTGGTTAATAGCTGTTTGTAAACGGGCATATCCGCCTAAAGTTTGGAGTTGACCATCGGGACGTAAGGTAGTATAAGGCAATAGATGGTCATGTAAGTCATGGGTGAATAGGATTGTTAGACTAGTTTCAGCGGCCCAGGCGAAGGATGACCACCCGATTAAAGTAAGTAAGAGCATTAAAATTAATAAATAGCGGGGGGCTCTTTGGATTTTTGACATAGTTTAACCTCATTTCTTTGTTAATTTTAGAGACGAGCTGTTTCTTTGATTATATCATGATTTTTCCAGAGCCACGGAAGCTTTGGATATAACTGACTAAATTTAGTCTGATAGTCTTGGTAAA
Source organism: Bacillota bacterium (assembly GCA_012521185.1). GTDB lineage: Bacteria > Bacillota > Limnochordia > Darwinibacteriales > DTU012 > JAAYMV01. The sequence goes on along the minus strand of JAAYMV010000009.1, from coordinate 1,259 downwards.
ATTCTTCTGGTAAAGCATAACCCCATTGTTCCATAAGTTGTTTAACCTTGGGTAAGGCCCAGTTGAGGACAGTTTCGAGTAAATTGTGATCATCCACAGTAATGTTTTGGTCTTGTTCTGCTAAAACTTGATGCAATTGAGCAATAGCTGCTCCATATTTTTGACCTATTTGGTATCGATCTGAATTATAACGTTCTGCACTGGTTAGAGGTTGACCTTGGATTCGCCTGGTAAGTATATAATAACGATCATTTTCCGTTATGAAGTCTTGTCCGTTCTTAGTCGGTATAGCTGTTGCAGCTTGGAATCCTTTAGCTGATAGAGTTTGCGAAATAGCGATATGAGTTTTTAAGCCAGCTATATTTCTGCTTGTTTTGAAGACATATTCTTGACCAATATACCAGGTGTCATTAGTTTTTCGGTTATTGACCAATGTATTTTTTATTTCAGCTTGACAATCTATATCCCAATTTTTAAGCAGCTGTTTAATTTGACTCCGTGTTAACATGAATTTACCCTCCTCTAATAAGTTGACTGGCTCTGGCTGAGAGACAGCAGTTAGTTTTAGATATTTACTAGGAGAGCAGCCAAATTCTCGAATAAAGGCTTTGTAGAAGCCAGCATAGGTATCAAAGCCGTATTCTAAAGCAGCATCGATACTTTTTACACCATTTTGCACGGCATAAATAGCATGATATAGCCTTCGTTTTGTAATATAAGCGCTTACTGGCATGCCAACAATATTACAAAACATTCTGCTGAAATGATAAGGTGAAAAACCAGCTTGATCAGCTACTTCTGCAACTGTTAATTCACTTTTTAAATTAGCTTCGATATAATTTACAGCTTGCTGAATAAATTTAATGGTGGACATTTAGCTCCCTCCTAATCTAGCAAGCTTAGTATATCATAGGCCGAGGAGTGAAACATTTCCTAGTTTGCTTTACTGTTCGTAAAGGAATTATACGGAAAGTGTCTAAGTAATAGATTAACAAAAGAGGTGTTTTTTGCGCGAACCCCAAGTGAACATGAAATCCCTGGGAGGTTCGCGCTAGGCTCCAGGAGCCGATTACGGCCATTTTTAACATAATTATAACATAAAAATCAAGCCAAAAAATGAGGTTCGCGCAAACCGCATTTTTAACCCGCTCCTAGAGCGAGTTTGAACACCCTACAGTCGCACCCCGTGCGGGTGCGTGGATTGAAACGTAAATAGACGTGTTTATGATGTTAACCGATATGTGTCGCACCCCGTGCGG
>JAAYMV010000068.1 GCA_012521185.1 Bacillota bacterium | reverse complement strand
TGGGAGCATTATAGGTTCAACCCTGTTATTCGGTCAAACACCCTGAGCAGAACCCGGACAATTATCGTGACTGAAAACAGTATCAGGTGTAACTGTAAAGTTTGTCTCTTTAATGTATTTTGATGTCCACTCTTTGAACGCCATCTTTCGCGCATAGATAGCATTAAGGTAAATACTCTTCTTAGTACAATTTGCCACTTTTCTGAGTAAGTTAGGCATAAGCTCGCTCGGTTTCATTTTCTTTGAACGCTCAAATATTTCGCGTAGACCCTGCTCATGCGCACTAATCGGCGAGTTGGCCACGGTTTCAACTTCATAGCCGAACGTCCGAAGCACTTCTTGGACGGCATAGTTCTGGAGTCTATTTCCATAATTTGTGTAGTCACAAATTGTTATAATTCCGATCTTTTTCATATAATCCCTACCAATCCATTCATGATGTAGAACTACACTCTGCCTTAATATAGACGTATTTTAGGCTTTTCTGCGTCCGACGAGAGTATTTGTGGATTGACCATAGCAGCATATTAATCATCCATTGCTAGTTAACAAGTCTTAGTTTATCTCGTAATCCATAGAGCAAACCACATAGTGTTGGAGAGATAGTGAACAACAGTTTGGTCACGTCCAACATCATACTCCCTGTGCGTTTTCGAAGTTTTCTGTTTAATGTCATTACTAGCTCCGGATACTCTTCGTTTATGATGTCTTTCAGGAACTTATTTGCTGACACGGCTGAATGACCTTCTTGCCTTAGATGCCTTAGACAGGACATGTAGTTACCAATATAGGTCATTAGAACTTTCTCATTTAGCAAGACCTCACTAACTTCGTCTAGAACTGGTTTGTTTAAGTTTTCTAGATACTCGCCAGTTCTTAACATAGCGTCTACAGCATCGAACTTCTTAACGTTGAAAGAGTTGGTTATCGATCCACGCCTCTGTACGTAATACGAAAGAACCTTGGCCAGAAACACTACTTGCTTTGCATGTGCTAACGCCTTAAATGTAAACTCTTGATCCTCGCCATTTGTGCAACCTCGGGAATACTGCAGTCCATTTTTCTCAAGAAATGAACGCCTGTATGCTGCACTGCCTGTCCAGATCCACATGCACTTATTAATCAGTATTTCGCGTAGAGTATCCATGCCCGTCAAATCTCTTGAAAATATTGGATACGAACCTTCATATGACTTTATTCGTTTCCCATTTTCATCGACTGTGTCAAAAGCCCAACAAAGGACATCCGCTTTTGGACTCCTGGTGATAGACAAACCGACTTCATTTGAGAAGTTCGGGTCTACATGGTCATCAGCATCAAGAAAATATACGTACGTCCCCTTCGCCTCTGCTAAACCCCTATTTCGTGCTGCTGCTACTCCAGCATTGGGCTGTCTAATGACCCTGCCACTCTTGAATCCTTTCTTCTCAAATAGCTTTGTAGCGATTACTGATGTGTCATCCGTTGAACCATCATCAACCACTATAATTTCAATTGGAATACTACGTTGATTTATTAGTGACAACAACGTTTTTTGAATATAATTGGCAACATTATAGGCTGGGACTACCACCGTCAGCAACATCCCACTCCTCCTCAACCGTATTATTTTCCTCCGTCACTCATGTGATGCATCCATCCTACGAGAACCACACCAATGAGGCTTCGATCGTCTACTGACCCCTTGAGGCACTACCGACCTATTAAGCAGACTATCCAAGAAACCTATTTGAACCCAAGGGTAGACAAAACCAAATGTGTCAAAAGACATACCTTCTGAAATCCAAGCGATAATTGATAATCTGACAAAAAGTTTAACAATCCGTACTTCAAGACTATCGCAAGTTTTGCTCTTTGTTTTCAGCCAAACACACACGAAGAAACTGAGGAATAGCAGAAAACCTAATATCCCACTTTCAGCAAGAATTCTAACATAAATATTCTTGATATTAGGAATCAAATTGTTGCTTGCCGATAAATAGTTCGCTACTTCATCAAACATTCTCCCATACCCAATAAACTTCGGGAAGTAAAAACCAGCATTTCCCCAGCCAACACCGAATAGGGGATACTCAAGAAAGATGTTAACCCCTGTTTTCCAGTAAGTCGAACGCACGACAGCAGAACCATCGTAGTATCCACGACCAGAAACCAATATACTTCCAATGACGTGCCTTAAACGTACAAAAATCGCCTCACCCGTCTCTACCAACGGACTGCTCAAAATTATCAATACTATTATCGGTAGCAGTAGTATTGATGCAGCTACGGCAAACCGTCCTTTCGGTAGCAAACTTCTCTGAGTTAGCAACACATAAGCAAAAATCAGAGCTAACGTTAGTGTTCCACCTGCAGACAACGTAAATACAGTCAGAAAAACACCCGTGACTAATCCAACTAATGAGATTTTTCTCGTGCCCGTCGGCAGTTCATCTCTATATATATATATTGCCAGGAAGACAGGAATGTAAAACGACACCAGCTGATTGGCAGCCCATGACGGTTCTAAGGTAAGTAGGCTAATACGACCATACCCAAGACCACCTTGTGATACTAAACCGTGTATTGTCTTTAGTAGTGCCATCAACGATCCACCTAGTAAGTAGCTGCTTGTCACGTGTAGCAGCCCAAAAAGCATAGGAGGCAGATATCCGATAAAAACTAGTGTTACAAAGTTATTTATGTTTTCTAGCCTTCTGCCAATGGTGCAGCCTGCGAAAAGTGCGATTACCGCCATAAGAAGCGTGGTTGCACTTATGAGAAGCTCTTTCACACCAGTCGAACCCTTCCAAACTTGCTGCTCCAAACCCAAGACCATTATTGTACTGGTAATGACAGTAAAGCAAACAACGAAAAGGAAATGCCATAACAGCCTGGCCCTAATTAGCCCATTTTGCATCATCAATAGAATCTGTAGCACACTCAGCAAACACAAAGGAATAATCGCCAGGGGAGATACTGTGGCCCGAAAAAAAGGCATAGGGAAACTAGTGTACGGAAACAGAATAAAGACTAACTTCCACAAGAAATTGATAAACCGTGAAACATTGACCAAGGAAAGGCATCCTTTCATTGACATGAGGTAGCCGAATACAAGCCGTATAAACTCAAACCCCTATAGAAAACGATAGGGGTTATCATTGCTTACTCCTAGATTCGCCTCTCATTTTTGAGCCGGCGTAGTAGTACTGATGTCAACCTCATTATCGTTCTTCCATTCATGTTTCTGCTAACTATTCGTAAACCACCATTACTTTTTAACTCTCTAATCAAATTACGTCGATATTCGCCGACCAATAGCTCTTTTTTCAAAAAAGGGGTTACAATGTGAGGTATTATCACCCTGTTTATGTTACCATTCCAGTCATGTTCTTCCCTAAACTCGTTTAGACGACGTGCGACATACATCTTATCTTTAGCAAGCTTGATAGACTTGTTGATACTGTTCGGGTTGGTTATTGAATTCGCGTTATCGCGACGATAGTAATAAAATATTTCGTTAACATACTGTACCCTTGTTGCCCAGTAAAATACTTGAGGTATAAGAAGGGCATCCTCTGCGTAAATCCCTTCTTCGAACCTAAAAGCGATTCTGTCTAAGAAGTTCTTCTTGTATAATTTATCGCAAGCTCCTACAGACGGATCTAGCTCAAAATAGTCTTTCCCAGTCATGATGGCTGAATCATGCTCAAGGAATCTGTACGGATGGTTCTTACTCGGATTACTGTCATACCAGTTCAAATAAAGACACTGAACGATGTCAAGGTTGCTCTCCTTAGCCCTCGTATACAAGACTTCATACATACGTCTATCCACAAAATCATCAGAGTCTACGAATCCCACGTATTCCCCTCTAGCAACCCGAAAACCAGCATTTCGGGCCGAGGAGAGACCGCCATTTTCCTTGTTGACGACAATCAATCTTCTCTCATATCTTCTTTGGAACCACTCGATAATTTCTGAGCTATTGTCTGTCGAGCCGTCATTTACAACAATTATTTCTAGCCCATCTAAAGTTTGCTCTATGAGTGATGTTAAGCAAGTTTCCAGATACTTCTGCGTGTTGTACACAGGGACTATTACAGACACCTTGAATTTACCGTTCACGAGCAAAACTCCTCTCCTTAGCCCGACCGCAATCATTAATTCTTCTTAGAGCTGCAGCAGATTTTCAGCTTCGTTCCCCAGCACCCCTAAGCAATCCGCTCATCACGACTTGGATCGCATAACAATCCAAGTACACCGCACCAAATCTCTAGACGAATGTATCGGTATAGAGCCACGTTCGCCCGGTACCCGTTACTCGCAGCTCTTTGCATGCTACACTAGAAGCAGTTCCGGAACGAAGCCTTGCCCAATGCGCGCTTCAAATTTCTACCGACTTAAAACGGGTTGGCGTATCTCGCTATGGCAGAGCACGCATATTTTATCAGCGAAAATACAGAGCGAGTAAAGCCTAGCTTTAAATAGCTACGATATATACTCCAAGTCCACGCGACCGACTTGATTTTGTTGCCACTAAGTGATTGAGCTGATCTCCTATATCTTGCTAGACACTCATCAATACCATGGGCAGTTACACCTCGTTTGGTGATCCCCAACCAAGTTGCATAATCCTCGTGCCTTATAGGTGGCATTTCGAAACTACCTACTTTATCTGTATCGATTACAACAGTTAAGCATCCTATAGGATTGCCCCCCAATAATCTGTCATAATCAACGATTCGTGGCACTCTAATTGTTTTGTTCAATAAACGACCTTCTTCATCCATCCACTCATAACTAGAAAAACTGAAAGCCACGTCATTAGCCTTCATATAAGTAATCTGCCGAGTTAACTTATTTGGGTACCATGTATCATCACTATCCAGGAATGCAATGTATCGCCCGCGAGCATTGCGCAAAGCCACGTTCCGCGCAGTTGCCACTCCGCTATTTTGTTCTAGTCGAATAAGCCTAATTCTATCATCGAATCTTGAGTATGTTTCTATAATCGAAAGGCTATTGTCAGTTGAGCAATCATCCACTATTAGCATTTCCCAATTCTGATAATCTTGTGCTAATACTGATTCTATAGTTTCGCCAACATAAGACGCTGCATTGAAGACTGGCGTTACGATTGAAACCAAATCCGACACATTGATCCTCCTAAACCACCAAACAGGAATGTTCACACGACGGAACGATGCATTCCATCCTGTTGGATCCTATATATTTTCCAAAACATTTTCCAAACTCCGATAGTTACAAAAGGCACGTTGCAGAAGTTACCGTGCACCTTCACCAGTTAGCACGACCTTTATGGTTTTAACGATAATCTGTAAGTCAAGCAATGGACTCCTGTTTTCTATGTAGAAAAAGTCTAACTCAAGTTTCTCCTCGGGTGTCCTGTCATATCCCCCGTTAATCTGAGCCCACCCTGTCAGTCCTGGTCGAACACGCAGACGGTTGATAAACCCGGGTATAACGTCATTGAACTCAATCGTGAAATTCGGTCGTTCTGGCCTGGGACCTATTATGCTCATTTCCCCAAGCAACACATTTAGAAGTTGGGGAAGTTCATCGATTCTTGTTTTTCTGATGAAACGCCCAACTCGGGTCACACGGGGATCGTTCTTATCAGCCCACTGGGCGGTTTGACCCCCCAACTTCGGAAAATATCTGCTTAATGTTCCAACTATCACATGATTGCTCTTTTCTTAGGCAACCATCATAGTTGGTTTGACTTCCTG
>JAAYMV010000067.1 GCA_012521185.1 Bacillota bacterium | reverse complement strand
GCTATCTATTTCATTATGTAGTCCCCAGATAATAATTGAGGGATGGTGATAGTCCCGTTTAATCATTTGCTGATGCATTTGCAAGCCTCGCTCTAAGGTGAGTGGATCAGCTAAAGCTTCCTCTCCAAAGCCCCACATCGGAATTTCTTCCCAGAATAAGAAACCTTCTTGGTCTAAAAGATCTAAGAAAACGGGAGCATTGGGATAATGGGAACCGCGAATGGTGTTACAGCCAAGCTGCTTAATAATATCTAAATCCTTCTTCATTAACTTTAAGGGCATGGCAAAACCCCAGTCCGGATGATCTTCGTGGCGATTGACGCCTTTCAAATAGAGTTCTTGGTTGTTTAAGAGTATTTTGCCATTAGTCACTTTCAAATCACGAAAGCCAATTCGTTCTACTAAATCATCTTGGCCAATTTCTAATTTAATTAGATAAAGCTCAGGCTGTTCTGGACTCCAAAGCTTTATATTAGTTAGTTTTTCTTCAACTTGTATTGTAGTTTGTTGATCAACTAACACCGCTTGATTATAGAGTCTTTCGCCATTAACTGAGACAGTAAGTTCACAATCGTTTAAACCATTAAAGCTTTCTAAAGTAACTTGGATTTTTATTTCAGCATTGGTCAGGTTAGCGTCTAACTGATAATCAATCTGATAATCCTTAATCCAAACATCTGCTAATTCCATTATCTCTACACTGCGGAATAAACCGCCGTAATGGAACCAATCCACTCTTGCTAACGGAATGGTGTTCAAGTGGTTATGGGTATTATCAGTCATTACTACTAATTGATGTTTGCCTGGCTCTAAGCCGGTTACTAAACATTCGAAACCAGCAAAACCGCCATATTGTCCGCCAATATGTTGGCCATCGACGTAAACTTTAATTTGTCCGTAAAAACCATGGAAAACCAAATTTACTTGTGGCGAGTTAGTTTCAAAAAACGTTTGATACCAGGCAACTCCTTCATAATGATACAAGCCAAGTTCATGATTCCAACAGCTTGGTACGATAATACTTTGATGATCAGCTGGAAATTCATTAAACCATTCTTCTTTAACTCCACGAAGATCTGGGTCGATTTTAAACTGCCATAATCCATCTAACAATCTGGTGTTGCGCTTATGATGGCGTTGAAACAATCTGACCATTGCTCAATCCTCCTTCATTTTAAATTAATTATAATTAATTTAATCTAGCTTGTAACTGATATATCGTAGGAAAGACTGAGTTTTGCTCGTCATTTTGTAGCTCAACAAGAAAAGCAATCTTTTAACCAACCTTTATAATTCGTTAAATAAGGTTTTAATTTATTGGAGTATTGATTAAAAAAGAGGTGTTCCTCAATAGGAACACCTCTTTTTATTCTTGGCAGATTCTGGCGGCGGTTTCAGCTGCTGAGGCAGCATCTGGTTCATATAAATCAGCACCAATACTTTCGCGGAAACTATCGGTAATTGGTGCACCACCAATCATAATTTTCACTTTTTGGCGAATGCCTGCTTTTTCTGCAGCTTCTACTACAGCCTGCATTTCATTCATGGTAGTGGTTAATAAGGCAGAACAAGCAATGATCTGGGCTTGCTCTTTGATAGCAGCTTCAATAAACTTTTCACTAGGTACATCAATGCCAAGGTCAATAACTTCTAAACCTTTACCTTCCATCATCATTCGTACTAGGTTTTTGCCGATATCATGTAAATCACCTTTAACTGTACCTAGTATAACTTTACCTTTAGCCTTAGTACCATCGGAAGCTAACAGTGGTTTTAATAAGGCAGCTCCGGCATTCATAGCTCTAGCAGCTATTAAAACTTCAGGCACAAAGACTTCATTGTTTTTAAATTTCTGCCCAATAACATCCATGCCAGCCATAAGTCCTTTTTCTAAAATTTCTTCTGCTGATAAACCTTGCTCAATTCCTTGTTGGACTAGTTCCTTAACGGCATTGGTATTTCCTTGTTGCAATTTTAGTGAAAGCTCTTCTAATAAATTCATTTTTTGGCCCTCCCAATTAATACTTACCATAAGTTTTAGCTGTTCTTACCATTGCCCGTGCATTAGTGTCCTGAGCATTAGCTGGGTATTCACAGCCGGTTGCCAGGATAAATCCGCCACCCTTTTTGAAGGTATCAATTTGCTTTTTACACTCTTCTTCTACTTCTTGCTCGTTAGCTGATAAGATAAAAGAAGGCGGTACATGACCAATTAAGGTGGTTTGCTTGCCATACTTTTCTTTTACTTCTGCAAATGAATTACAATCATCCGGTAAATGTAAGAAGGAAATAGCTTCTGGTTTCATCCGCGCTATTTGTGCATCAAAATAAATACCGTTACCACAGTTATGGATCATCACCATACAGTTGTTTTTATGGACATGTTTTGCTAATTTTTCAACATAGGGTCCTTCTAAAACGTCCCACATTTGTTTACTCATAATTGATTGCGAGGCATAGAGAGTGTCGAACATAATGCCATGGACACCAGTTTCCATTAAAGCAGTGATATATTCAAAGAGGGTTTCGGTTATAGCTTCCAAGGCTAGATGGACTGAGTCAGGATCATCTAAGATATCCATAAACAAATCTTGCGGTCCTCGTAACATACTTAAAATACCTAATGGGGCAAAGACAAAGGCAATTACTGGTTTGGTTTTCCCTTTTGCATCCATTAACATTTGGCATAGCTTAATGTGTTCACTCATCCTTAAAGTTTTGCGAGGATTGACGGGTTCAATATTTCTGTATTCTGCTAAAGCTTTGATTAAGCGATTATTCGGATCAGGATAGGCAGCTTTGTCTTTTGGATAAATAATTTGTTGCCCAAAATCTGCAGCTTCTACCGATAAGTCCACTAAGGAACAAATCACATCCACATCCAATTCTTCTGTTGCTTTAATAATTGATTGAGCACATAATACTGTATTTTGAGTCCAAGTAGCATAGTCAATGCCGGTATAAATCCGGGAAATACTATTGATTAACGGGTAAACAGGTACATAATCAGCTTCTTGATGCTGGATAGTTAATTGAACTCTTTCCAAGGAAGTCATAATAATCCCCCTTCTATTCTTCGGTTAGGACAAGCCGCTCTTGTGCAGAGCTGGCAGTTAACAAATTGCTTTTCACTGTAGAACCGAATACCACTGAGAGACTTTAATGGCACCATTAGATAACTATCAGTTAAATGGACGCCGATTTGTTCAAGGGCAGGGCCAAATAGACTAAACAGTGGCTTTTGTTCACTTAAGGGCCAATCCTCTAAAGCTCCAGGATTCATATTGGATGTGTTACTAAGTTGGTAATGTTCTTGCAAGTGCTGTTCAAAGGTGGTAACGGCAGCGTTTAAGGCTAGTTCCATCAGTTTATCAGCCCAATATATTTCTAGAAGTTCCTTTAGGGATTTAGCCCAGTAGGCTAGTTCCGTGCCACAAGTGAGAATATAAGGATAGATTTTTTTATTAGTGCCTACATTGCAACTTAATAATTGGCTGTGAAATTTTATGCCATCGATTATTAAATAATCATGACCTTTATTAGTTACTATGGCCTCTTTATAAAGGACTTTTGGTTTTCCGATTTGTTTGGCAGTCTCGATCAATTCCTGTAATCCTTCGGCTGCAGGGCTTGCTTCGTTAAGTTTAAAGGTTTGGAGTAATAGGTTGTAGTCTATGGTAAACTCAATAGAATTTAGAAGATGGATACTCACTGGCTTGCTCCTTTGTCAGCTAAAATTCAATGAGTTAATAAAGATTTCTTGGAAGTCCGGTCTAGTAGCCAGTTCAATATATTTAGCTTGTTCTGCAATTTGAGCTGCTTGATTTTTCGTTTCTTGAAGTAATAGGGTTAGTTGAGCGCCAATACCTGCACCGTTGCCGATAGTGCGTATTTTGTTTTGAAATACTGGGGGAATTAGTCCGATGGCTATAGCATTTTCTACATCCATATAATTGCCAAACCCGCCAGTTAGATAAAGATTAGCAATATCTGCTGGGGAAACATTCAGCTCTTTTATAAGAATCTCTATACCGGCAGCAATGGCAGCTTTAGCTAATTGGACTTCCCGGACATCTTTTTGTGATAGATATAAATTGTTTTCTAGGAAAAATGTTGGTTGCTCGTTTATTAACTTTATTCTTTTAGCTAGTTTAATAGGAAACTGTCCGTAAACCTCCTCTGGGCTCAGCATTCTACCATCGGCAGTTATTAGACCAATTTTTAGAAGTTCAGCAATTAGATCAATGATTCCTGATCCACAAATACCTGTCGCGGTTGTTTCCCCAATGGTACTATAAGTTACATCATCTCTAATTAAGACCCGATTAATGGCTCCAGGTACTCCCCCTATACCACATTCTAAACGTCCACCTTCTAAGGCTGGACCAGCCGCGGTGGAACAAATTATTATCTGTTCTTTATTACCGAGAACAATTTCACCATTGGTACCGATGTCGATTAGTAAATTAATCTCTTTTTTTTGATGAAGCTTACAGCTTAAAATGGCACCAATGGTATCAGCTCCAACAAAGCTAGAAACTGTGGGTAGTAATACCACTTTACCTAGTGGACAGATATCCAGGTTTAAGTCTTTAGCTGTTAGTACGAGCATTCTGGATACCACAGGGATATATGGAGAAAGGGCCATGTTTTTAACTGGTAATCCAGCTAGCAGATGCAGCATTATAGTGTTGCCTACAACAGTTAGTTCATAAATATTATTTGTCTTGATCTGATAATGACTACAGAAATAGTGGATCATTTGATTGATCGCGGTTCTAATTAAACCGGTTAGTTCTGTTAAATTGTTTGTTCCTTGCATACTATAGTCAATTCTTGTAATTACATCCGCTCCATATTTGGTTTGGGGATTTAAAGCTGAATAGATACCAAGTTGTACTCCAGTACTTAAATCCAGTAAATAACCGACAATAGTGGTAGTCCCTAAATCAATGGCAATTCCATATTGCTGGTTTTCAGTAGAATCAGGCTCAAGGGCTAAGACCTCTTTCTCCTGATAAGTTACAACAGATAGTTGAAAGTGTTCTTGCCGCAGTAGATCCGCTAGATTAGCCATTAGCTGAAAGGGCAGCTTCTGATTTAGAGCTTGTTCCACTCGGGCGACATCACTGATTGGATCTGCCTGATTTGGTTCTGATAGAGTTAGCGTCATTCTACTAATGGCTGGATCGATTGTTTCCTGGATTTTACCAGCAGTTACAATTTGAGCCGCTTTAGTAGAATACTCTGGTATTTCTACTACTAAATCCTCCTCTAAAATAACCTGGCAAGCTAAGCGTTCTTTTTCCATAATCTTAACTCGACATTTACCACAAAGTCCTTTTCCCCCACAAGGTGAATAAAGTAGCAAGTTGTGTTCTTGGAGCAAGTTTAATAGATTAGTACCTTGCTTAGCTTTAATTATTTTATGCGTATCCTTTTGGAACACCTTAACTGTCAACATCGTTATTACTCCTATAGTTCATTAATTGCTTCTAGTACAATGGCCATGGATTCTTTCCAATTATCTGGGTATTGTTCCGATACTTCAAAAGCTAGCCGTCGTCCGTCTGGCGCTGCCTGCTTTACTAGGTTAAAAACTAATTCCTTTAATTCTTGAGCTGGTAAGTAATAACTCGAGACGTTAATATTGCACCAAAATAATTTATCGGGCCAGGCTGCTCGGCATTGATCTAGGGTCATATCTCCTTCAGGCGGAGGCGTTAAGGACTCAATTAAGTCAATAGGTGCCTCGGCAATTAAATCTTTGCAGCTGGCTAGTTTGCCATCATAATGGGTGCCCACAATTTTACCGCTGCTTTGTAAAATGGGAAACAGTTTTTCATAGACAGGTATATGATATTCTTTGAAGCGGACTGGCCCCATAGTTTCGGCGGTGAAGTTTTCTAAGACAGAGACAAATCGGCCAGGACCAGAAGCTATAATTTCTACCTGTTTAGTAAAGCCTTCTAGCAATGCTTGATATAGCTCTGCTAACTGTTCTTGATAGTCAAATAGATGATAAGCGAAGTTTTCTAGGCCAACATAGTCTACTAAGATAGTTTGGATGGGAGTTCTGCCAGCGGCAATTAAGGCTACACCATAAGGCTTAATTGCTTGTTCTTTAGCAAGAAATCCTTCGTAATCAGGGTAATACTGGGTATTTTTGGCTATGTAGGTCATTACTTGATAATCCTCTTTAGTTTCCAGGAAATATTTCTGAGTCCAGCCATCGGCATCAATTTGATAGATTTCGCCTACTGGAGTGGTAATAGTAGTTCGAACGAACTCTCGTCCATTTTCTTGGTAAGCTTGTTTTTTCCATTGAATATTCTTTTGCTCGGTTTTTACGGTAGGAACAAGATAGGTGACTCCTAATCCGGCTTTGAACAGTTCAATCCAAGCGGGATCGTTTTGCGTATGTCTCCATTCATTTTGATAAATAGTGTAGGGGATTTTATCAGGTTTTTCTCCAGACCAGAAGGCTTCTAATCTTTCTTGAATGTTCATGAACCTGGCAACCTCCTCCAAATTAATTAACTAATTGTTATAAAAGTATTATATCATATTATGTCTTTGGAGTAAGTTTTTTGTTATATATGAGTAAATTATTTTTGGTGCTTACTTCCTATTTCAAAAAACTTCCATTTGCGTATGGTAATAGTGAGTTTTAAAGGAAGGAGGGCATGAGATGGATACTCAAGTACAACAAGTTCCACCGCCGCCATCAGCTTTAGGTGGCAATGTGTATGTAGCTTGGATTCGTCGTCCTGGTTTACCAGCCATTCCGTTCCAACTGTTACAAACTGGTCCAGTAGTTACTGAACCTGGTGTTTGGGTTGGCGCAATAACTTTTGGTCCTGGTGAACAGTTTGCACCATTCCAAGATATTGTGGTAACTGCTGAAATAGGTTTTCCAGTTACTGCACCAAATCTGAATCGGATTGCTTTAATTGGTAATTTTACTCAATGCCGTCCACAATAAGAAAAAGGAATCCTCAGGCAGCAACTAGAATAGTTGGCTGTAGCATGTTTTGAAGGAGTGATCTTTGTGGAGATTAGGTACACAGCACCGACCCCGGAAGAATATGTGGACTTACGAATTAGAACTGGTATGGGTCAGAAAAATTTAGCTGCCACTAAAACTGCCTTAGAGAATTCCTTATTCATTGTTTGTCTGTGGAATAATCAAGAATTAATTGGATTTGGTCGAATTGTTGGCGATCAAGGGCTTGCTTATTTAGTCTCTGATATTATGGTGGATCCAAGGTATCAAGGCCAAGGGTATGGCAAATTAATTATGAAGGAAATTGACGAGTATTTAGAGAAAAACTCAGATGAAACTGCTTATGTTTGTTTAATTGCCAACAAGCCAGCAGACCAGCTTTATAAGCAATTTCGCTTTGAATATGTGCAGCCGCGGGCTTGTGGGATGAAAAGAGTTCAAACTAAAAAAACCCCTAGCTAATTTTAATCAAATTTTAATCTTAGTCAAAGTACTGTTTAAGCTTGCTCTGTTAGACTTTAGTTAAACGATAAGTAAAGGGGTTGGCAAAATGAACAAATTAGAACAAATTGAAAAGCTCCGCGAGAAAGCAAATGTAACCTATGATGAGGCAAAGCAAGCTTATGAAGCAGCTGATGGCGACTTATTAGAAGCTTTAATTATTTTAGAAAGACAAGGAAAAGTAGCACCTCCCGCTGGAGGTGGCTATCACAGTAGCGAGAAAGTAAATACTGACGACTATCAAGAGGACGAACGGCAAGCAACAGGCTGGGACAATTTCGTGGAAACTTTAGAGAAAATCGGTAAATTCTGTGTAGACATAATTGATAAAGGTAATAAATCCAAAATAGAAGTAATCCATAATGATGATAGTAAAGTTAAAATTCCAGTAACTGTAATTGTCCTATTATTCTTGTTCCTGCCTCACGTAACAGTACCAGCAGCAGTGATCAGTTTATTCTTTGGTTTTCGTTATCGTGCACATTGGTTTAATTCAAATGGGGAGCTGTAAGTTAGCTCCCTGCTTTGTTATGTAAAAAAAGGAGCAGGTGAGTTACATGGCCACCAAGATTTTAATTATTGAAGATGAGGAAAAGTTTGCTCGGTTTGTGGAAATGGAACTAAACTATGAAGGTTATCAGGTAACCAAGGCTTTTGATGGCAGAACCGGTTTAGAGCTGGCAGAAACAGAGAATTTTGACTTAATCTTATTGGATATTATGTTGCCAGGATTAAGCGGAATGGAAGTATTAAGACGGATTCGGCGGACTAGTTCGGTGCCAATTATTATGTTAACTGCCAGGGACAGTGTAGTGGATAAGGTTTCTGGTCTAGATAATGGAGCCGATGATTATATTACTAAACCTTTTGCGATCGAAGAGTTATTAGCCCGGATTCGAACAGCTTTAAGAAAACAGCGAATAATGCCAGAGGGTAAGTTGTTATCCGTAGGTGATTTAGTGATGGATACTGCCAGTCGGCAAGTAACTTATCAAGGGCAGCCTATTGAATTAACTAAACGGGAATTTGATTTGCTCCATTATCTGTTAGAGAATAAGAATATTGTAGTTTCTCGGGAAACCTTGTTAGAAAATGTTTGGGGCTATGATTTTGAAGGAGAAACTAATGCGGTTGATGTATATATTCGTTTCTTACGCGGAAAAATTGATCAAGCCTTTAATATTAAATTGATCTCAACAGTCCGGGGAGTGGGGTATGTGATTCGCGATGAAGGATGAAAGTATAACTAAGGTTGGCCGTTTCTCAATAATTTCCCGTTTAAATGTGCAACTCTGGTTTCGGTTGCTGGCTGTCTTTCTAGCCTTAAATTTAGTGCTAGTTACTTTAGCTGTTGTTGCTTTATTGATTTATGGTGAGCAGCAAATCATGAAAGTGCCTGAAGTGATACGGGAAGGACAGGCCTTAGGTGTGGATGCTGTTTCCTTGTTAGAGTTGACAGGGATCCAAGCTAGTCGGCTGCCCGGGGAACCTAGTGGCTTTAAGATTCCGCGTTTTTTTCATACTTATTTAGCACCAGAGTTAGCTGAAGCTGGCCGGAAGATAGAGTTTGCCGCGACAGAAGAAACGGTCTGGTGGAAGAAACTAGAACATCTGGTTTATCAGGTAGAATTAGTTGTTGATCATCAGAATTACTTAGTAAGTTTTCCTTTGGACACAGTAATCCAGTTAATGCGTTACTTTTTTACGGCAATTATAATTTTGCAAATCTCGATTTTATTACAAACACCTTTTATTCAAGCCCGGATGATTCGAAGTAACTTAAATCCTTTAACTCAACTGGCGAAAAAAGCTCAAAGTTTAAACCAGGATCAAGGACCTTTTAGTCAAGAAGAAATTCAAGTGTTGGCTGGCACTTTAGATAATATCAATGCGGCACGTTTGGATACCCGGATTGAAGTTAGTGAAACACAAGATGAGTTAAAAAACTTAGCGATCGCGATTAATGGCTTATTAGATCGAATTAATGACTCTTATCGGGCTCAAGCTAGGTTTGTTTCTGATGCATCCCATGAATTAAGAACACCAATTGCCACCATTCAAGGCTATGTTAATCTATTAGACCGCTGGGGTAAAAATGATCCGCAAGCCTTGCAGGAATCAATTGATGCTATTAAAGAAGAAACGGCGAATATGAAAGAACTAGTGGAGCAGTTATTATTCCTAGCCCGCGGTGATAATAATCGAATGACTTTAGACCGAGTGCATTTAGACTTAGCAGAAATTGGCGAAACGGTTTATAAAGAAACACAAATGCTTGATGGCGGCCATGATTTTATTTTAAGGTTGGAACCAGTTTTTGTTTATGCGGATGCAGGTTTAATTAAACAATGTTTAAGGATCTTAGTGGATAATGCGATTAAGTACACACCAGTAGGCGGAGAAATTACCATTAGTACCAGCCAAGAAAATGCTTTGGCTAAGTTAACAGTGAAAGATAATGGGATCGGTATTCCGCCAGAGGATGTGCCGCGAATTTTTGATCGCTTTTATCGTGCTGATGAATCACGAGCACGGGCTACAGGCGGAACCGGTTTAGGTTTATCCATAGCTAATTGGATTGCCCAGCGGCACGGCGGTTACTTAGAGGTTTTAAGCAGAGTAGACGTGGGTACTAAGATAAGCATTGTTTTACCAGCAGCAAAGGAAAAGGTTTGAGCAAAGGCTCAAACCTTTTTTATACATCTTTATAGCGCAGCCATTTAATGATTTCTTTTGGTGTGGCATTTTTACCATGCATGAGCATCCCCACTCTAAAGATTTTAGCAGCCATTTTGGCAATTAATAAGGTAGTAAGGATTAGGATGGCGGCGCTTAGTAGAATTTGCCAGGTTGGTACCGTAGTCATTAAGGTGCGGACCACCATAATGATTGGTGAGGTAAAGGGAAAATAACTGGCAAATTTACTGACCACACCATGAGGATTACCAACAACTGGACCAATAAATAGCATAGACAGCATGGGCAGCATAATTACAAAGCCTTGCGTATTGCCGGCACTTTGCAGATCTTCCATGGTTGCCCCCATGCCGACAAATAAAGCGGCAAAGATTAAATAACCAAAGATACCGAAGAAACCTAGTAATAGTAAATTGGTTTCTTGTAAAGCAGTCCAGATTGGGAAGTCGGTTAAGAATACAACGGCTGGCAGCGACAAACTAATCCAAAAGATTAGTTGGATTAATCCGAGGATGAAATGACCAAGTATTTTGCCTTGCATTAAATCAGTTGGTATGATTGAACTTAAGACAACTTCAGCCATTCGATCACGTCGTTCTTGCACAGCACTCATCATTAACATGGTACCAGAAGAGAAGATCAGCATAAAGATAAACAGTAAAAACACTAAAGAAACGATTATTTGTTCAAAACCAGGCACTTTGGCTTTTTCCATGGCTTGGCTTTGTAAGCTAGCTTGGGCTGTTAAATAGCTTAATTGATTTGGATCTAAGTCCGTTAATTGGAGTCGTTTTTGCTGCAGGATGCTGGTTAAGCCAGTCTCAATTAATTTATTTACTTCAAAGTTAAGTTCATTGTAAACTAACCGGGCTGTACCTGTTTCAATAAAGTTTTCTGGTATTACAATATAAGCAAATGCCTTTTTATCTTGCAGTTTGGCTTGAGCAGCTTCTTCTGTTACCTCGGCTTCTAGGACAATGTATTCAGGTACTAAGCTGTCTAAGACAGGCAGGACACCAATTTGGTCTACAACTAAATAGGTTACTTGGCTTGGTTGGTTAACTTTTTCCAGAATAATTGGTAAACCAGCAAACACGATAAAGATCAAGGGTGTTAATAAGAGACCGATAATAAACTGTTTGTTGGTCAAATTACGAGTTATTTCCCACTTAGCGATCTTCCATGTTTGTTTCATCTTCCAAGCCTCCTTTCGCTATCCGTACGAAAATATCATGTAATGAAGGTCGAATAATACTGAGGGCTTCAATTTTAATTTCTTTTGGCAAAACAGCTAAGAACTGTTCTGGTGTAACTTGTTCTTTAAGATCAATAACCCATTTTTCTGCTTGGATTTGTTCTACAGCTGCTACAACAGCTAGTTCAGCTAGCCCAGTAATGTTTTGAGCAGTATCTAGAAATACCCGATAATTACCGTATTGTTGTTTTATTTCATTTAAGGTGCCAAAGACAACTTCCTCGCCTTGGTGGATTAAGAAGATCCGGTCACATAATTCTTCTACAATATTCATTTGGTGACTAGATAGCAATATCACAGAACCACAAGCAGCTAAAGCACGGATTTCATTTTTAAACAATTCTTGATTGACTGGATCTAGACCGGAAAAAGGTTCGTCCAATACTATAAATTTTGGTTCATGGATGATAGAAGCGATAAATTGGACTTTTTGCGCCATACCTTTAGATAGTTGTTCTACTTTAGCATATGCATAGTTTTGTAGGTCAAATTTTTCTAACCAATGTAGGGCTCGCTGTTTAGCAGTAGCTTTGTCCAGGTTTTTCAGACCAGCCAGAAACATTAAGATTTGTAATACCTTAGCTTCTTTGTAAAGACCCCGTTCTTCTGGTAAATAACCGACTAAGTGTCTTGGGATGGTATTGTTTTGACCGTCAGCGGTTTTAAAAATGATTTCACCTTGATCGGGAGCAGTAATTCCCATGATCATGCGCAGGGTCGTAGTTTTTCCTGCGCCATTTGGTCCGAGTAATCCCAGGATTTGACCAGCTGGGGCTGAAAAGGAAATGTTTTTAACAATTGGTTTATTGCCATAGCTTTTGTAGATTTGCTTAACCTCTAGACAATTATCCATATATATCGCTCCTAGGTTTAGTTAAGTTTTCAAATATGTTAGGAACCGGGGTCAGGTATTCCTGCAAACTGTTAAGGGTTTAACAAATATATTACAAGAAAGCTGATTGTTGACGGGTTAAATGAATTAGTGCATAATAAGAATCAATATCAGCAATAGACATTGGAGGCTTACATAGATGTTCAAGCAACGAAGTATTGGAGTAAAGTTAGGGATTTATATTAGTGGGATAATTGTTTTTATTTGTGTTGGCTTAGGAATTCGAGCTTATTATAATGGGTCTTCCGAAGTAATTCAGCAAGTGGAAACAGCTTTGATGATGCATGCTGAGGACGTTAGTCGTTTAATTGAAAGTCGTCTTGAGACTCAGCTTGCTATTTTAGAGACCATTGCTGCTAATGAGGCCATTAGAAGCATGAATTGGGAATTACAGCAGCCCATTTTACAGGCGGAAACTAATCGCTTGCCTCAGTTCTTAGAATTAGGCGTAGTCGATACTAGCGGTGTAGCCCGCTATGCTAACAGTCCGGCGGCTAACTTAGGTGATCGGGATTACGTGCAAAAGGCCTTTCAAGGCCAATCTGTGATCTCTGATTTATTGATTAGTCGGGTAACTAATAGTTTAGTACTTATGTATGCTGTTCCAATTAAAAATAATGGCCGAGTTGTAGGAGTTTTAATTGCTCGACGAGATGGTGCGGTCTTAAGTGAGATAACTGATGACTTTGGTTTTGGTGATAGCGGCTGGGCTTTTGTACTAAATGATCAAGGCACATTTGTTGCTCACCCAAATCGGGATTATGTTTATGCTCAGCTTAATATCTATGCCGAGGATGAACAGCTAAAACCTGTGGCAAAGGCCATTGATTCAGTGGGCTTAGGCAGGCGGGGAGTGGTTAGATTTTCCAGTGATGGTGTAACGCGACTAAGCGGTTTAGCCCCAATCCCATCTACTGGTTGGACTGTTGGCGTTGGCGTCTTGGAAAGTGAAGTTTTACAAGGAACCCGCAATTTTAGATGGTTTCTCTTTAGCATTTCCATTGGCTTTATCTTAATTGGAGTAGTCTGCGCTTGGTTAATTAGTAGGACTTTAGCTAAACCACTGCAGGCTGTACAAGAAACGATTATTGCCGTGGCCCGAGGTGATTTTACTCGCTCGGTAGAAGTTAAAACTAATGATGAAATAGGAGTGGTAGCCAAGGCGGTTAATACTACGATTCAGACTTTTGCTGAAGCTTTAAGGCTGGTAGCAGATACTACCAATGAAATAGCTAGTACTGGTCAACAAGTAGCAGCAGCTACTGAAGAAATTAGTGCTTCGATTGATGAAGTAGCTAGTGCTACTAATGAATTTTCGAGTACTTTAGATTCCTTGAATACAAATGTGCAGAAGATGGGTGATACTGTTCAAGCTGTATCCCATAAAGCGGTTGACGGTGAAAAAGCATTAGCTGGAATTGTTAGGCAAGTAAGTTCGCTAAGAGACAATACACAAGGCTTAGCTCGGGAGATCGCCGCTCTTGGGGAATTATCTGGAGAGATTGGGCAGATTGTTAATACCATTACGGCAATTGCCGATCAGACTAATTTACTGGCTTTAAATGCGGCTATTGAAGCTGCTAGAGCTGGAGAACATGGTCGGGGTTTTGCGGTAGTTGCTGACGAAGTGCGACAACTGGCCGAAGAAGCAGCGACGGCCACCACGGAAATTGGAGAAATTGTAAGACGCTTGCAGCAAGGTATTGGCAATGCGGTAATTGATATGGAAAATGGGGCTGTGCAAGGTGAACAAACTGTCCTGCAAGTAGAGGATAGTGGTAAGTTGTTAGCGGAAATTCTCAGTGAGATAGACAGTGTTGCCCGGGAAGTACAAGAAATTACTGGCGGCTTACAGGAAATAAATGTTGGTGGTCATGAGATTGCTAGTGCTACGCAGCAACAAGCAGCTTCTATCCAACAGGTGGCTGACTCAGCTAATGATTTAACGCTGCTGGGACAAAAACTTAAGGAATTAGTGGAGCGCTTTAAATTAAGTAGTTAATTCAAAGTTAGTAAAGAAAAGCTATCCTAAAAATGCTAGGATAGCTTTTTAATTTGTTTGCTAGTTACTGGAAATGGTGCTAAAATATGTATTGTCGCGTTAATATACGAACCAGGTAAGTGATTTGTTAAGGAGATGAAAAAATGTTTAAAAATCAGAGCATCGCAGTAAAAATTGCTATTTATGTTTGCATCTTGGTTTTTCTGGTTTGCTTAGGCTTAGGGATCATGGCCTATAACAGTGGTTCCTCGGCAGTGTTGCATGAGGTAGAAAATGCTTTGGAACTACAGGCTATTCAAGCAAGTAAGTACGTAGAAGCTCGATTAAGTTCTGAGTTATTAACCATTGAAAGTCTAGCAATCACTAATGATTTGCGAACTATGGATTGGACGACACAAAGAAGGCGCTTACGTGATGAATTGCAACGCTTAGAAACTTATATGGCTTTAGGTGTAGTAACCCCGAATGGCCTGGCCCAATACAGTGACGGGTCTAGTGAAGATTTAAGCGGAAATCCTGATATTCAACGAGCATTAAAAGGTGAATCTGTTATATCTGATTTAGTAGTTAGTGAAGATGCTAGTCAAGTATGCTTCTATTATCTGGCTCCGATTAGCAGAAATGGGCGAGTGGTAGGGGCGGTAATTGCCAAGCGTGATGGTTTTATGCTAGCAGATATTACCGATGAATTAGGTTTTGGCGATAATGGTTGGGCAACTATTACTCATCCCGATGGATATACCTATGCCCATCCTAATCGGGAGTTAATATTACAGCAAACCAATATATTTGGTGACTCTGGTAATTATTCCGAATTAGCGCGAGCCATGCTTGAGCTAGGAGTTGGCAATACAGGGGTAGTGAGTTTTACAATTGATGGGACTAAAAGAATGATGGGCTTAGCACCAATACCTATTACTGGCTGGATTGTAGGAACTGTAGCTTATCAAAATGAAGTTTTACAAGGAGTTCAAGGTTTTCGCAGCTATTTACTAGTTGTTTCACTGCTATTAATTGTTGTTGGTTTAGTTTTAGCCTTCTTTATTGGCCGACAACTTTCCTTGCCTTTGAAAAAAGTACAAGATACGATTTTAGCAGTAGCTGAAGGAGATTTAACCCACAGTGTAGATGTGTCCAGTAATGATGAAGTGGGTACAGTAGCCAAGGCGCTAAATCGTACGATAGAGCGAATTCATAAAGCAATCAGTCTAGTTGCAGTAACTACTAATACTTTAGCTGGTACTAGTCAAGAGATGGCAGCTGCGGCTGAAGAAGTAAGTGCTTCTATCGAAGAAGTGGCTAGCACTGCTAATCAGTTTTCTAGTGTATTAGAAGGTGCTAATACAACTGTAGAACGGGTAAGTGCTACAGTATTGCAAGTTTCTGATCAAGCCAATGATGGACAACAAGCTATTGTTGAAATTATTAAACAAGTTAGTCTGCTGCGGGATGATACTCGCCGCTTAGCAGGAGAAGTAGCGAGTTTAAACAGCTTGTCAGAAGAAGTTGGCAAAATAGTAAGCACGATTAATGCTATTGCGGATCAAACGAATCTCTTAGCTCTTAATGCAGCCATTGAAGCAGCCCGAGCGGGAGAGCATGGTCGCGGTTTTGCTGTAGTAGCTGATGAAGTAAGAAAGTTAGCTGAACAATCTGCCCAAGCATCTAATGAAATTGGCAAGATTATTGGCCGGATTCAAGAGGGTATTACTGTTGTTGTTGGTGAAATGGAACAGGGTGCTGAATCTGCCAATGACACTTTAGGCAACGTTAGTGCTGGTGGCGAATTGATCAATAAAATAATGCAAAGCATTGAAAATGTGGCTGAGGAAATTAAAGTGATTACCAATAGCATCAATGAGATCAATATTGGTGGCCATGAAATCGCCAGTGCTACAGAAGAACAGGCTGCCTCTATCCAACAAGTAGCTAGTTCTGCTCAAGATCTAACTGAGTTAGGAGCAAAACTAAAAGAGCTTGTGGGATATTTTGAGTTATAAGAGAATAATTTCAGAAAAGTTTTAGAAAATTTTCAGAAAAAATGCTGAAAAATGAGCAGGAAATCCCAAAGGAACGTTGAAATATATAAACGTGCCTAAAGGAGATGGATTTCTCCGCACCAAGAGCTAATGCTCTTGGCTAACCCGCCTAATTAGGCGGGTTAGCTTTTTATTAAAATAAATGTAGGAATATATAGTTTTGGTTAACTTTTTCTATCATCTTCTCTGGAGGAGGGTTTTTCTTTTCTAATCAAGAATTTACATAGTGGTATGTAGCCGAAATATCCGCTTGTTTTGGGGGTTATTGTTTTGGGGAAAGTTACTCGTAAATCAGTACTACTTGGTCTGATTGATTTATGTTTGATTAATTTATCGTTATATGGTGCTTTGTGGTTGCGTTTTGAAGGAGCTATTCCCAGAGAGTCGTTGACTTTATGGCTACCATATTTTATCTTAGCTTCGATCATACGCTTAGTTTTCTTTGCTGTATTCGGTTTGTATAACCGCTTATGGCGTTATGCCAGTATTGGGGAATTAGTGAGCATTTTTGGTGCTGTAGTTCTGGGTACAATTACAATTGGCGGATTAGGCTATCTATTTGATATGACCAGGCCATTGCCGTTAAGTATTCTATTTTTAGACCTACTATTAAGCACCTTCTTCATTGGCGGTTCTCGGATTGGCTGGCGTTTAATTCAAGAACGGCAAGTCTCTTTTAAACGTTCTAGATTGGGTAAACCAATTTTAATATATGGTGCTGGTGATGCTGGTGTATTAGTAGCTAAAGAATACCGGAATCATTATGGACATGAGGTACATATAGTTGGATTTATAGATGATGATATTGAAAAACAAAAACTAAGAGTATTAGGTATTCCGGTTCTTGGTGATCGTTCTTCTTTGGCAAGAATTGTCAAAAAATTCGATGTAAAAGAAGTGGTAATTGCGATGCCCTCTGTGGCTGGGCGAGTAATTCGTGATATTGTAGATATTTGCCAGAAACATCGGATTAAGACAAAAATCTTACCAGGAATGTATGATTTAATCGAAGGCAATGTTACTGTTAGTAAGATACGGGAAGTAGAAGTTGAAGACTTATTAAGCCGTGAACCAGTCCGCTTAGATATCGAGGGCATCTCTGGCTACCTGCGAGATAATGTGGTAATGGTTACTGGTGGTGGCGGTTCTATTGGTTCCGAATTATGTCGCCAAATTGCTAAATACGAACCACGAGAATTACTAATCTTTGACGTTTGTGAAAATAATACCTATGAGATTGAATTAGAATTAAGATCGAGTTTTCCGAATTTAAAGCTGTTTCCTTATGTAAAAAGTGTCCAAGACTGGCAAGCTGTAGAGCAGATTTTTGCTAAACACCGACCAAAGGTAGTGTTCCATGCAGCAGCCCACAAGCATGTGCCCTTGATGGAAGTCAATCCAGAGGAAGCAGTTAAAAACAATGTTTTAGGTACTTATAATGTGGCAAGGGCTGCTAGTAAGTATGATGCAGAACGCTTTGTTTTGATTTCCACGGATAAAGCTGTTAATCCGACTAGTGTAATGGGGGCTACCAAGCGAGTGGCGGAAATGGTGATTCAGTATTTTAACACCATTAGCGACACAAAATATGTGGCAGTTCGTTTTGGTAATGTGTTAGGTAGCCGGGGTAGTGTGATTCCCCTGTTTCGCAAGCAAATCAAGGAAGGTGGGCCGGTCACGGTTACCCACCGAGATATGATTCGCTATTTTATGACCATTCCCGAAGCAGTGCAATTAGTAATTCAAGCAGGTGCTTTAGCGGAAGGCGGCGAGTTATTTATCTTGGATATGGGCGAACAAGTTCGCATTTGGGAGTTAGCTGAGACTTTAATCAGACTTTCCGGGTTAGTACCAGGAGAAGATATTGAGATTATTGAAACTGGACCCCGTGATGGTGAAAAACTCTATGAAGAGATTTTAACTGAAGAAGAAGGCATTACTTCTACTAAGCATGAGCGAATTTTTGTGGCGCGACCCACTTTACACCATGCTTTAGTTTTAGAACAAGTTTTTAAAGACTTTGCTCAAGGTAATTTACCGCGAAATCAGGAAGAAACGGTAGTGTTTTTAAACAAGTTCTTGCCTGAGTTTAAGATTGTGCGTCACACTGGACAAGCCAGTGGCTTAGAAGAAGTAGCGATTGCATCGGAGGGATAATTATTCAAATGAAAAGATGGATTTGGCTGGTTGTATTAGTGCTGTTATTTACTACCGGCTGTGATGTTGCTCGACTGTCCTTAATTGAGGGTGAGTTTCGCATCGAAGATGAGTACTCCGTTTTAGATATCCCCTTAGGCAATAAGGGAGTGCCGATTTATATCGATACAACTAAAACTACTGTGAGAGACAGTTTTGGTAATGAATATCAAGCTTTAGAGCATACTGGCAATTTAGGGGAAAATTTTGGGGATGATTATTTAGAGAGTGTATCTGGTAGTATTATCTTCCCAAAAATTGATCCTAGTACCCGAACCGTTCAAGTGAAGATTACTACCAGATTAGTTTCCGGAGAAAGAAGCCACGTAAGTATGATACGTGGCAAAGTCGAAGATGGGGTTAGTACTAACTTAACTTTCTAATTGTTGATAGAATTGAAAGGAACCTTGTTCCATCGTTAATCCTTGGGCGGAAGTACCATATTGCTCCCAGGTTTGGTCGAATTTATCGGCTAGCTGCATAAAGGCATCAACTAGTTCGGGATCAAAGTGGCTGCCTCGTCCTTGGGCAATAATATCTACAGCTTCCTCATGAGTATAAGCAGGTTTATAAGGGCGTTTACTCCGCAAAGAATCGTAAACATCACAAATAGCTGCTATTCTAGCGCTTAATGGGATGTTCTTTCCTTTTAATCCATAGGGATAACCGCTACCGTCATACTTTTCATGATGATGTAACACAATTTCCCGAGCTGTCTTCAGATAATTACTTACTGCCCGATTGGTAATTTTGACTTGTTGATGAATAGAGTCAAGAATA
The DNA here is from genome assembly GCA_012521185.1 of Bacillota bacterium. Taxonomy (GTDB): domain Bacteria; phylum Bacillota; class Limnochordia; order Darwinibacteriales; family DTU012; genus JAAYMV01. The sequence continues at coordinate 1,101 of JAAYMV010000067.1, read as the reverse complement.
TAAGCGCCACGAATTGGATGTTCCTTCATGATTTTCCATTCTTCGTCATTTAATGGACCTGGTTTGTTTAGAATGTAATCTGGTACAGCGACTTTGCCAATATCATGGAGGGCGATGGTCTTCATGATATTAGATGCTAGTTCCTCATCTAACTCTAAATGTTCAGTCAGTATTTTAGCGTAATGTTCTAAGCGATTTAAATGCTTGCCAGTTACATCAGAGTCACGTAATTCGGCTAAATCAACTAGGGCATGAAGACTTGCTTGATTCACCTGCGATAATTCGGAGAATTGTTCCTGATACAATTTTGAACGTCTGTTAAAAAACTCAAAGACAATAGACGTCCATAATGAAACTGCAACGAATAAGGCAAAGCGAATAACCCAGTTATGAGTAGACTGAGATATATAGGGATCAGTGCTTAAAGGCATCAGCCATTCAGACATTAATAATCCACTAAAAAATGCGGTAAATAATGAACACTTCCATGAACAAGTTAAAGCAGTAAAAATGATTGGTAAATAAAATAGATGAGGTACTGCTGAACTAGAGCCGCCGGCTATATAAACTAGATGATAGATAAAAAATAAAGACGCTGCTATACCAGTCAATAACCATGCAGGTTTAGGTGTTAATTTCGGTTTGATAAAGGCCATGACCAACCCTCCTAGCAAGAAAAAGGTTATTGTTTTTAGAACTATTTTAGATTATTTTTAGACGTAATCTATAGATTCGGTTTGGATAGATAAATTCCTTTTTATTAAATAAAAAGCTAGTATTCTTTTCCAAGCTGAAATAATACAGGATTTTGAAGGATTTAACTAAATATATATCGAAAATTATGCTGTACATAGTAATTGAACTAGACCACTACCAGACAATGAGTTTGTATAATAAAATACGGATTGCTGAAGTGGCTATTTTTTTATTATGATTGGGTAAAGGGAGTTTAGCATGGGGACAAAGGATAGAATTTACCTGGCTTCACCACATATGAGTGATGAAGGCTATGAAATGCAGTACATACAAGAAGCATTTGATACAAACTGGATCGCTCCTTTGGGTAAGAACGTCGATGAGTTTGAGAAGGAGTTAGCAGCT
>JAAYMV010000066.1 GCA_012521185.1 Bacillota bacterium | reverse complement strand
GCAGGCCTCCCAATGGGCTTATTTAGCCCTTCAAAGCCTTCTGCTAAGTACTTTCTTTGCCAATTAGCAATAGTTGATGAGTTAGCAATACCGAAATGGTTAGCAGCTTCTCTGTAAGAGCATTTGTTAACTTGCCTATATTGTAATACGGCCAGCTTAAATTCTCCAGAATAAGATTTTTTAGTCTCTGTTCTTTTTAAACCTTCCTCACCAAATTGCTCGTATCTATTTACCCAGGTTTCGATTTGTGTTTTACTTTTTATGTTATACTTTTTAGCCAGTGTTTTGTAACCACCTGTTTCACCGCTTAAATAATCGAGGACCACATTTAGTTTGAATTCAAATGAGTATTTTGAGATAGTAAAACCCCCTAATTCCGTGTCCGGATTTAGGGGGCAACATCAAAGCGGTGCTTACTGATACGCAAGTATTAGTCTACGAAAATTAATTCGGAGTATTTACCAGCGTCAATGAATCCACCTAGGATACGTGTACGGTCGTTGCCGTCTTTGGAGTCGTTAACTTGTACAGCCATGTCAACGGAGTAGCCAACTTCAATTGGGAATTTAGCCATGTGTGGATGGCTGCGATCAAAGATAATTTGACCTCTGTAACCGAAGTCAGTTTCTTTGATTAATACGTCTACGCCTTCACCAGGTTTAATAATAGTTCTTGGTTGACGAGTAACGATTTGGTAGCCTTTGGATGTTAAAGCAACAATCCATTTTTCTTTGTTAAGACCATCAGTGATTTCCCACTCGATACTGTCAGCATTCCAAATAGCATGCTCATCATGGTTATTACCCATTGGTAAATCAGTATACACATCATACTGTAAGTACACGTTGTTGTCATCCCAGAACACCCAAACATTCCAGCCGTTGTCACCACTGAACGCACTATAAGCCATATCTGGATCAACTTTCCATTCTTGACCAAGTGCTAGCGGAGCAGAAACTTTTTGAGCTTCATAAGCAAAAGCTACGCTGCTAAAAATTAAAACAAGACTAAGCACCCCAACCAGTAACATTGATTTTAATTTCATGACTTATTTTCCTCCCTACAAGTATTTATTTGCTATTATATTAAATACAAGTTTTGTTACGAAATTCCTGCTAAGTAAATGAATTTATCTTACATTTTCTGTAATAAAGTATTTATACCTAAATAAGCTGGAATAATGCTCTTGTGTTATCCACAAATTATTCACAGGCAGAAATGACGGGTTTAATTAATCTGGGGATAAGTAAATCAAGTAAACTGGGATTAGGAAAAAATATTTCGGAAGCGACTATCTCTTGAAATCTGTTGCTAGATTCAGTACTGATAATAGAAAGTTGTAGAAAGAGAGGTGGGTAGGATGATTAAGTTTGTTAGTGGATTTGATGAAAATTTGTTGAGCGTTGGCCCACCAAGTTGTGATAAATAGTAATAGGGTGAAATATGGCCAACGTTAGTATTAAGGAGGGCGTTGGTCTTTGTATTTAAATGCTGAGAAGGTATTACCTAAACAGCTAGTACGAGAAATTCAAAGATATGTTGATGGTGTCGAAGTTTATATACCCAAAAAGTCAAAAACAAGGTTTGGGTGGGGAGAAAGAAATGGTACTCGCAAGCAGATTGCGAAACGTAATCAACAAATTGTAGCAGCTTTTTTGCGGGGAGAAAGTATTCCTTCCTTAATGGATAAATATCATTTAAGCTACGATAGTATTCGTAAAATTGTCAGCCCCTATCGGAAAGAATAGTTCCTACTGATAGTCGGTCGTACACACTAGCATTTCCTGTTACAATGTAGTTACTGGGACCCACTAATTTCTGGGAAAGGGGGATTGATAATATGATCTTCTGGAGGTATCAGAAGGTTTAAAATTTAATGAGGCTGGACTAATCAGTCCAGCCTCATTTTTTTATCATCATCTTAGAATATCAGAGAGAGTAGCCAGATGATGAATAGTATAGGCGCCGCAATAATGAAAATTGCAATAAGTAAGGGAAGTACTATTTTTAACAGTGTTGCTCCAAGTACTAATAAGATGATTAATGGAATGCCTAAAAGTAATAAGAGAAAAATTGGAGCTAAAACACCGACTAGAACAAAACCAACAATGATAATGGTAAAGACAGAGACACCAATAATGATTAGTTTTGCTAGAAATGGATTGTTAATTTCATGTTCTGTGTCGTCAATGATCAGTTTTAATCTGTTTTCAGTCTCGTCTTTAGATGTTGATAAAAGTGCTAATACCCCCATACCAATAATGATCAACGGCCAAAGCAGATTAAAAGACATTTTTGGTAAAATTCCTAGATTACGGAATAAGAATAATCCTCCTATAAGCACAATCGCCAAGCCAAAAATACTTTCAGACTTCATTAAATCAGTCCCTTCGTTATGCTAACCCTTTCAGTTAAATTATAACAAACGGTCAGTGATTAGCAATCCATCCCTGGAACTTGATTATCTAAGCCTGAAGACGGAGAAATTAAATGTTTTCGCTAGTCATTCTCCGTTTGAAAACTAAGATGGCAATAATTAATGCGGCTGCACCATAACCAATTACCCACCATAAATGTGGAAAAATATCCCCATAATTTCCGGCAATAGCTGCTCGCGTAGCATCTACTGCATGGGCAAAAGGAAGTGAGTAGCTAATCTTTTTAAAAGTGCCGCCGACTAAGTCTAATTCAAACCAGGTACCACTTAACCAAGCACTAACATTGGTTAAGATTGGTCCACAAATACCGCCAACTTGTTTGTCATTTAATAAGGCACCTGTCAACAGTCCAATACCGATAAAAAACATGGCTGGAGGAATTAAAGTTAGTAGTGCCACGATCACATTGAAATTTAGTTTTAAGCCTAGAAAAGCAGCGGCAATAAAACAAACTAACCCCTGCGCAAGGGCTATGGGCAGTAGTGGTAAGGTATAGCCAGCAAT
>JAAYMV010000065.1 GCA_012521185.1 Bacillota bacterium | reverse complement strand
TTATCCGTAACCTTCAAGCAAGCTTGCCAGAATCTAAAATATTGGTCTTATCACCATTTTCAGGGGATCAACGCGCTAAAGATGGTCAATGGATGGCTCCATTGTTAATGGTTGGACAAGGAGCTGGTTTATTAACATCAGCTACCACTCGCTGGAGTGGCATTGTGACCAACATTGATATTGGACCAACCATTCTGGATTGGTTAGGTTTAACGAAAGGAGAAATGATTGGGAGACCATTAGAGTTAGATGATGATTTTGCTTCAAAGACAGCGATTGCTCGGCTACTTAAGCTAGAAAAAAAGCTTTTCAGTTTAGCCAAGTATCGAAGTCAAGTATTACGGACTTTTGTAGGATTACAAATTGGTCTATATTTGTTTAGTTTAGCTTTATTGATTATTCAGCAGCCATTACCACTTCAGCTAATTAAATTTATTCAATTATGTCTATTGATTTGTTTAGCCTTACCTTTAGGCATTTTAGTGCTGCCAGGTTCTTGGTTGTTAAGCTTGTTGGTATTAGTAATCGTGGGGATTAGTTTTTATCGATCTAAAGATTATTTAAAAACCATTATGATCATAGCATTAGTTACGGCTGGAGCTTTGATGATCGATGTGTTACGCGGGTTTTGGTGGATTAGGTATTCATTTCTAGGGTATGATGCTATCGCAGGAGCCCGTTATTATGGGATTGGCAATGAATATATGGGTATTTTAGTGGGATCATTGATTATGGGTTGGTCAATTTTGCGACACTATTGGAATCTTGGCAAAGGTTGGTTAGATTTTATGGTGTTTTTGACAGCAATAATGATTATTGCAGCCCCTCAATGGGGAACGAATGTTGGTGGAGGAATTACCGCTGTAGTAGGTTTTGGTTTACTTTGGATTAGCCTGCAACAAGTCAAAATTCGTCCTAGAACATTACTATTCTTAGTAATAGCAGTGGTTTTAGGGTTAAGCATTTTAATGGTATTTGATTTTAGCAGGCCTGAAAGTGCCCAATCACATATCGGCCAAACAGTGATTCAAATAAAACAATTAGGGTTTACTGCTATTTGGCAAATTATTACTCGAAAATTAGCGATGAATTATAATTTATTGCGTTATAGCATTTGGAGTAGAGCCTTGCTGGTAGCAATTTTTGCTATGGCAGGAAACTTACTGTGGCCCAATAAATATATTTATTGGTTAACCAACAATTACCCTAGGTTAGTAAATGGCTTGGTTGGAACGATAGTGGCAGCCATTGCGGCTTTAATCTTTAATGATTCAGGCGTAGTGGCAGCAGCAACATGCATATTCTTTGCTGCTACCACCATGTTGGTTTTAGCATTAGCCTTAAAACATAATCTTTTTCCGTCTTAATCCTACGTTCAATAGGATACCAATAGCGATTAAGTTGGTTAATAAGGTACTGCCTCCATAAGTGAGAAATGGTAAGGGAAGACCAGTTACTGGCATGATTCCTAAGGTCATACCCACATTAATCACTAAATGACAGCTAAATAAGGCTACACATCCGACTGCTAATAACATGCCGTAACGATCTTTGGCGTTACTAGCAATTCGAATACCACGCCAAATAATGACTAAAAATAGTAGTAGAGTAATTACTGAACCAACAAACCCAAATTCTTCAGCCACTACTGAAAAGATAAAGTCAGTGTGATTTGCCGGCAGAAAATTAAGTTGACTTTGGGAGCCGTTTAGAAAACCTTTGCCAAAAAGACCGCCTGAGCCGACGGCAATCATCGATTGGATTACATTCCAGCCGGAGCCGGTAGGATCTCGATATGGATCAAGGAAAACTAACAGGCGATTAATTTGATAGGGCTTGACAATTTTCAGCCAGCCTTGCAAAGAACCAAAAATAATCAGACCAAGGGTGGCTCCGCCGGCCATAGCAATTAAGGTTAAATGTTTTCCATCAGCACCAGCCACAAAGGTCATGGAAAAAGCGATGCCAATGAATACCATAGCCGTACCCATATCTGGCTGGAGCATAATTAAAAGCACTGGAAGACCAATTATGAAAAAGGGATTGAGTAATTTCCAGCCTTGGATATTTTCTCGTTTTTCCATGTAATGGGCTAAGATTAAAATAAGGGCTATTTTTGCAATCTCTGATGGTTGTAAGTTGAAAGCACCTAGCTTAAACCAACGCTGGGAACCGGAGGTTGTTTTACCGATGACTAATACAGCAATTAATAGTATAATGTTAATGAAGTAGATTTGCCGGCTCCATCTTAGCCATGCTCGATAATCAATGGATATGACTAAAGCTAGCCCGACCAAACCTAGAAGGGTAAAGATGGCTTGGCGCTTCACATAATAAAAAGGACTTAATCCATTATTCATCAAACGATTTGCTGATGCAGAGTAAATGGCAACCATGCCTAAAGCAATTAAGATTAAGGTAGAGAGTAATAGTATAATATCGAAATTACGCCAATAGCGACGGGGAATACCCACCATATTAAACGCCTCCTAGCTGATGTCTATGTCCATTATACACCTTTTTTTCATTTCGCGAAATGATTTTTTAAAAAAGCTATTGACCGAATAAAAGTTGTCTGCTATAATTAGTTAGTGTGAGTGAGATGTTTCGAGCCATTAGCTCAGTCGGTAGAGCACCGGACTTTTAATCCGGGTGTCCCGCGTTCGAGTCGCGGATGGCTCACCATTTCAATATTTATTGTGCAGGCGTGGCGGAATTGGCAGACGCGCTAGACTTAGGATCTAGTGGGCATCCCCCGTGAGAGTTCGACTCTCTCCGCCTGCACCATTTTTTTAAGTAGGTAATAACAATGAGCGGGGAGGACTGTATTTCCGCTCAATTTTTTGTTATACTAGATTTTACATAACTTAGAATAAATATAAGTTTCGGGCTTAAATGAATGTTCGGTAATTAATGAGAGGAGAATTATAGTGAATGTTAATATTGAGAAGTTAGAGAATAGTCGGGTTAAACTTAGCATAGATGTTGACGGTGATCAGCTAGAAGAAGGTTTAGCACATGCCTACCGCAAAGTTGTTAAACAAGTAACTGTACCTGGTTTCCGTAAAGGAAAAGTACCCCGCCCTATTCTTGAACGCAATTTTGGCGTAGGTATTTTGTTTGAAGATGCTGTTGATTATTTATTACCAAAATTATATGGTCAAGCAATTGAGGAAAAGGATATTAAACCAGTAGGCCAACCTGATATTTCAATTGATAAAATTGAACCAGGTGTTGGTTTTAGCTTTGTGGCAGAAGTTGACGTTTTCCCAGAAGTAAAATTGGGAGAATATAAAGGGGTAAAAGTCGAAAAAGTTGTTTATCCTGTTACTGACGAAGATGTGGAAAAAGCTTTAGAAAGCTTACGTCAGAGACACAGTGAATTAGTAGTTGTGGACTCCAGAACAGATGTCCAAGAAGGCGATTTTGCTAATATTGACTTCAAAGGCTACATCGACGGCGAACCATTTCCAGGTGGAGCTGCTGAGGACTATCCATTAGAAATTGGTTCTGGTCAATTTATTCCTGGCTTTGAAGAACAGCTAATTGGGATGAATGTAGGGGAAGAAAAAGATATTGTTGTTACCTTCCCAGAAAATTACGGCAG
>JAAYMV010000064.1 GCA_012521185.1 Bacillota bacterium | reverse complement strand
TCATATTGAACTACTGTCTTCTCTTGAAAACAGTTTGAGTAAACTTTACTCTTTTGACAAACATTCCGTTTGTCCGAAATTGACAAGAGCATTTACATTCTTTCTGCTGTTTAGTTTTCAAAGTCCGAGTTAGCAAAGCCACTGCTAAACTGCAGTGATTGCTGACTGCTTTATTAATATAACACGTTACAAGCTGTAAATCAAGTGTGATTTCATAATAAATTCTAGATATTTTTCCAAGAAATCCTAAAATATCTCCGTTTATCTCTAGAAAACTATTATCCCTTACTAATTTGTTACAGTTTCAATCAAAGCAAGAGCTTAACCTCCTGCTTTGATTGATACATACTTTAGTCTAATATTCTAGGACGCATGTGTGGGAATAGAAGAACATCTCGTATGGATGGTGAATTGGTCAATAACATCACCAAACGATCGATTCCAATTCCCAACCCACCTGCTGGTGGCATTCCATATTCTAATGCACGAATATAGTCTTCGTCCATCATATGGGCTTCATCATCACCAGAGGCGCGCTGTTCCATTTGACTTCTAAATCTTTGTTCTTGATCAATAGGATCATTTAATTCAGAAAAACCATTAGCCATTTCCCAAGTAACTATAAATGGCTCAAATCTTTCTGTTACTTGTGGATTATCTTTTTTCCTTTTAGCTAAAGGCGAAACCTCTACCGGATGCTCGGTAATAAAGGTTGGCTGAATTAAATTCGGCTCCACAAAAGTATCAAAAAATTCATCCAAAACTGCACCATATGATGCGTTAGGTTTAATTGTTAAACCTTTTTCCTTAGCCAACTGTCTAGCTTCCTCATCAGATAAGCCAGTTAGATCAACACCTGCATACTGTTTTACTGCCTCTAACATCGGAATTCTTGGCCAAGGGGGAGCTAAAGAAATTTTATGTGGTCCATATTCAATCTCAGTAGTCCCTTTTACTTTCAGTGCGATTGTTGCAAATAATTCTTCAGTTAATTTCATCATATCTTCTGCATCAGCATATGCCTGATAAATCTCTACAGCTGTAAATTCAGGATTATGCTTAGTAGAAATTCCTTCATTCCTAAAGTTCTTACCAATTTCAAACACCTTTTCGAATCCGCCAACTAAAAGACGTTTCAAGTATAATTCGGGCGCAATCCGCATATATAAGTCCATATCAAGTGCATTATGATGCGTAACGAAAGGTCTGGCATTTGCGCCTCCTGGAATGACATTCAACATGGGCGTTTCTACTTCCAAGAAGTCTCGCTCGATCAAAAATTCTCTTAGTGCTTGAATGATTTGACTTCTAATAACAAAAACTTCGCGTACCTCAGGATTAACAATTAGATCCACGTAGCGCTGACGATAACGTAACTCTACATCTTTTAAGCCATGCCATTTCTCTGGTAAGGGTCGTAAAGATTTCGCTAAAACAGTAACTTCTTTCACTCTAACACTAAGCTCTTGCCGTTTAGTACGAAAGACTGTTCCGCGAACTCCAACAATGTCACCGATATCTAATTTATTAAATAATTCGTAGGCTGCTTCACCTACTTGATCGACACGTACATAAAGCTGGATTCTACCTTTACCGTCTTCCAAATCTGCAAAGCTGGCTTTTCCATGAGTACGAGACGAAAGTAATCGACCAGCTATTACTACTTCCGTTTCTTCTAGCTCTTCAAATCTATCAATAATATCTTTGGTATGATGAGTCCGTTCAAACTTTCCGCCGTATGGATCAATTCCACTATCAATTAAATCCTGTAATTTTTTACGTCGAATTTCCATCAATTCATTCATGCCTAATTGGCGTTCTTCCATATTCGCTTCAGACAAATTTATTCCCCCCAGATTAACGACACCTTAAAACGACTCACGACTTGCTTCCGATGAAACCTCTAGTAACTCATACTGTAAAATTCCGTCAGCAACTTCCACATCAACAATTGTTCCAGGTTTCTTCCCTAAAACAGCTTGACCAACTGGCGATTCATTAGAAATCTTCGCCTCCATTGGATTTGCTTCGGCTGAACCAACTATTTGATACTGAAAAACTTCATTGGTTTCTAAATCACGTAAGGTTACATAACGTCCGACAGCTGCAATACCTTCTTCCAAATCTTCATCACTAATCAATTTAGCATTACGTAATGTTTTTTCTAAAGTAATAATTCTACCTTCAATAAACGCCTGTTCATTTTTAGCATCATCATACTCTGAGTTCTCAGAAATATCTCCAAAATCTAATGCTTCTCTGATACGTTCTGCGACTTGTCGACGTTTAACTGTCTTTAAAATTTCTAATTCTTTTTCTAATTTCTTTAAACCTTCCGGTGTTAATAATACTTCTTTTCCTGACATTAAGATACCCTCTCCTTTTTGGAAAGCTGTGTGTTATATTATTACATAGCACTCCAATAATATGACCCTCAATTATCGTTAATATGTCTAAGGATAAAGCTATTTATTCCAAAAGAGGCAAATATCATGCTAGCTTTGTCATGTGTCCCATCTATTATAAGGAACATAAAAAAGGATGTCAAGAAATGATGCGAACCCTCAAATCCGGACTTCCGGTTAATGTATGAAACTATGCGGTTTATCGCCTGTACTCAACAGGTGACAGGCCGTTTAATTTCTCTTTTATTCTCTTATGATTGTACCAATGGATATATTTAACAATTCTTCTTTTCAGCTCATGGATTGATCTGAACTCCTCGCCATGATAC
>JAAYMV010000008.1 GCA_012521185.1 Bacillota bacterium | reverse complement strand
GCCTAAGGGGATGGTAACAAACTGCATTACGCTTTGCATGATTGTAATAGCACCAACATGTAAGTCGCCGCCATATTTTAATAACTGTGTATTAAAAACGATATTAATGGCACTTTCGGTAGCTTGCATAATAAATGTTGAAATACCTAGGGCAACAATACTTCTTATTAATGACTTGTCCAAGTGAATATAATCTTTTCGAAGTTTGATTTGGGTTTGATTAGATAATAGAAAACGCATCACATAAAATGCACTAAAACCTTGTGAGATAACAGTAGCTATGGCAGCACCTTGAATTCCCATATTAAAAGTAAAAATGAGAATTGGGTCTAAAATAATGTTGGTAATTGCCCCAATTAAAACGGCATACATAGCAATTTTGGCTTGTCCTTGACAGGAAATAAATTGATTCATTCCAAGCGATAGCATTACAAAAATTGTCCCTATTAAATAGATAAAGGCATAATCCCTGGCAAAGGTAAAGCTATTATCACTAGCGCCGAATAGAATCAGCAAATCGTCTAAGAAATAATAGCTTACTAACATTAGTACAATGCCCATTAAAATTAATAAAGCAAGAGCAGTTCCCATAATTTTTTCCGCCTCTTGCTTGTCTTTTCGTCCTAAGGCCATTGCCGCTAAAGGGGCTGCTCCTCCGGCGACTAAAGCTGAAAAAGCGGAGATTAAAAGTAATAGGGGTGCTGATACTCCAATTCCCGTTAAGGCTAAGGAACCAACTTCAGGAATATGACCTACATAAATTCGGTCAACAATGTTATATAAAATATTAATGAATTGGGCAATGATTGCGGGTCCAGCTAAGGATGTAATTAGTTTAGGTATTGGCTTGCTGCCCATTACATGATTTGACATTTGATCTACTCCTTTCCGCATTATAGATTACTAAGCATTTTTGTGAGTACTTCTGTGAAGGTATTTAAGTCTTTGGCAGCGATTCCATTGGTTAGTTGGCTAATAAAGTCCTGGCGGACTTGACGGCAAACTTCAGCTAGTTCTTCACCGTTTTCAGTAAGTAGGATTTTTAGCGAGCGCCGATCATCAGGATTAACTTGTATGCTAATAAGTTTTTTGTCAGCAAGTGCTTTAATCGAACGGGTAACTAAAGCCTTGGATACTCCTAATATATCAGCAATTGCTGCAGGTGTACTCATTTCGTTATTAGCTAAAACAATCAAGATGTTTTTTTCATTAGGTGATAATGTAACCGATTGGAAATCAATTTGGCTTAACTTGTTTTGCTTATAATTTTTTAAGATAGTAGACATATCAATTAGGATATTTTGTTTATTCATGACCACCGCTCCTTTTTCGGCTCAATAGTACATAATTTACATGTAAACTACTTTTCTGTCAAATTTAGCACTGCAGGAGTTATTATTTTTTTAGCGAAAAGTTAGCTAAGATTTTGTAATCGAGGAGCTGAAAGTATGCAGATAACTTTAACGAAAGCAAGTTTGGCAGATGCGGAAATTATTCATCAAATGCAGCTGACAGCTTTTAAACCTTTATTGGAAAAGTATCAGGACTACGATACTAATCCAGGGAATGAACAATTAGAACGAACGATTGAACGAATCAAGGATCCAGCTTCTGATTATTACATCATTAAAGCCGATCAAGTACCTGTTGGAGCCATTAGGATTGTTAAAAAAGCTAAGCAGCGTTATCGTATTAGTCCAATTTTTATTTTGCCAGAACATCAAGGCAAGGGAATTGCTCAACGAGTATTATCGATGATTGAAGAACTATACTCGGATTTTCAAGCCTGGGAATTAGATACAATGCTACAAGAACCAAAAAACTGTCATTTGTATGAGAAGCAGGGCTATCAACGGACAGGATTTTATGAACAGATTAATGAGCGTTTGACTATAGTTTCTTATGAGAAAAGACGATAAAGGGAGAAGCCAAATGTTAACTACTTTATTAAGGAGTTACTTAACACGAAGTTTACAACCATTTCGATTCCAAAACACTTATAGTAACCAGCTTCAGTTTCAACACTTAGATCAGCTAGGGCTGTATGTTCATGTTCCTTTTTGTCGTTCTCATTGCAGTTTTTGTCCTTATTGCAAGGTTAAGTATGATAAAGAGCTTGCTCAAGCCTACTTGCAAGCCTTATTGCAGGAAATTGAGTTTGTTGGTAATTCGCAGGCAAGTAAAAAATCAATAACTACCCTGTATTTTGGCGGTGGCACCCCAGCTTTGCTAATTGATGATTTAAAAGCAATCATTGATACAATTAATCGCTATTTTGAAATCACCGAGGGAATCGGAATAGAGCTTCATCCAACGGATGTAACAGTTAGCAATCTAGAGAAATTGAAAACCGCTGGCATAACCATGGTTAGTTTAGGGGTTCAATCCTTTGAACAGCGGTGTCTAACAAAGTTAGGCAGAATAGGGGACACTGCTCAAGCTCAGTTAGAATTACTTGCTAAAGCGGGTTTTACAGTCATGGATGTGGATTTGATCTTTGCTATTCCAGGCCAAACCATAGATTCATTACTAAAAGATGTTGATACTGCTTTCGCTCTAGGGGCTACTCAGGTTTCTACTTATCCATTTATAGATTTTACTTTTGCCAATAATCAACATAAACCATTATCTAAACCAGAGAAAAAACAAATGTTACAAGCGTTAGTTGAACATTGTCGACAGTCTGGAATTGAAAGAACCTCAGTTTGGACATTCGCTAAACCAGGAACCCAGAAATATTCTTCAATTACCCGCGATCATTTTTTAGGTTTTGGTGTCTCAGCTGCTAGTTTACTTCAAGACCAATTTAAGATTAATACCTTTTCCATTACAGCTTATATAGAGAGAATAAACTCCGGTCAGCTGCCAACAGCACTAACCCTTAAGTTTACCCAACGGCAACGGGCTGTTTACTACTTATTTTGGAGTGCTTACACAATGAACATTTCTCCTGAACGGTTCAAGGCCGTGGTAGGGGAGTCATTAAGCAAAATGTATGGTTTTGAATTGTGGTTGCTAGAAAAACTAGGCTTGATTTATCAAGCTGACGGCATATATTACTTATCAGATCGGGCAGCCTATTATTATCATAATTTAGAACAAAGGTATACAACAGCTTATATCGATAAAATGTGGCATATCGCTCGTAAAGAAGCTTTTCCTGAAGGAATCATTCTATAAGAAGTTTTAGATCTAAATCCCAAGAGCCAACAACAGTCAGAGCAGTCTAAAAAGATAACTATTGGCTATTAAAATAATTATTGGTATACTAATAGTAAGAAAATAGAAAGGGTAAGTGTGAACGGAATGAAGTAAGAATCCTACTTTAGAACAGACAAATTTGGAAGAGAAGGTGCGGTAGCTTAGCAACTAGCTACTCTATTTTTGCATTTCCAAAAATAGTTCTAGGTTGGATTTCTACAAATTCTGTACACTGAATATAAAACTGGGCTTTTTAGCTGAGTCTATTTTGTGTAGAGTTAAATCCTCCTAGAACCATAGGAGGTTTTTCTATGCTCATTTTACAAGCAAATAATTTAAAAAAATTTTTTGGAGAACGGCAAATAATCGATATATCCCATCTACAAGTTTTTAGTGATGATAAGATTGGTTTGGTCGGTAGAAATGGCTCTGGCAAGACTACCTTGTTAAGAATCTTAACAGGGGAATTAGTACCAGAACAAGGTGAAGTCCAGTGGTTCGGTGAATTCGCCTATCTTCCTCAGTTAGGAAAATATGCTGACCAACCTGAGTTAAGTGGTGGGGAACAAACTCGCCTGCAATTAGCTGAAGTTTTTAGTGCTAATCCTCATTTAATAATAACTGATGAGCCAACTACTAATTTAGATGTAGCTGGAATTAAGTTGGTAGAAGATAAATTGACTGAATATGGAGGTGCAGTGATCATTGTTGCTCATGATCGAGAGTTATTAGACCAGGTCTGCAATAAGATTTGGGAAATCGATCAAGGCCGGCTCACTGCCTATTCAGGAAATTACAGTGCTTATTTACAACAAAAACAAATGCAAGTTGACCGGCAATACGCCGAGTATGAGCAATACATTAAAGAAAAAGAACGGCTCCAAAAAGCAATTATTGCGGTAAAAGAACGTTCCCGACCTATGAAATCAGTACCTAGTAGGATGGGTAATTCCGAAGCTCGCTTACATAAGGGATCCACGAAAGGGCGGAAAGCAAAGATTGAGCGAGTTGGTAAAACATTAGAAAGCCGTTTAGCTCGTCTAGAAGTTAAAACTAAACCTTTTGAAGTAAAACCATTATCTTTTGATTTTATTCCTCATCAACAAGTTCATGCTAAATATGTGATCAGTGCTGAAGAGCTTTGTGTCAAGGCTGGAAATAAAATCTTGATTAAGTCAGCAAGTTTTAATATTCCAAAAGGCAGTAAAACAGCTCTGATTGGGGATAATGGTAGTGGGAAAACTACCCTGCTCAAGATGTTAGTAAACCAACACCCTGAAATTAGATTGGCTGGCGGTGCTAAGCTGGGATATTTTGCTCAAGACTTAGATTTGCCTTTAGAAAAGAATGTCTTAGATTACGTAATGGAAGCTAGTTTGGCACAGGAAAGCCAGGCTAGGCTGATTTTAGCCAGATTATTATTTAAGCAGGATGATGTTTATAAATCAATTAAAGTGTTAAGTGGTGGCGAGCGAGTACGCTTGGCACTTGCGAAAATCATTCTACAGGATAGTAACTTACTAATCTTAGATGAACCAACTAACTATTTAGATTTAACCACTCAAGAAGTTTTAGCTAAAGTATTAGCAGAATATCCAGGAACAATACTTTTTGTGTCTCATGCTCGGCATTTTATTAACCGAGTAGCGCATCGACTGTTAATCATTGAAAATCAGCAATTACTGACTTTTGAAGGAAATTACCAAGCCTATCAAGAAAGCAAAATAGCACAAAACAATAGTCATGATTTGCTTATTTTAAAACATCGATTAGCAGAGGTGACTAATCGACTAGCTGTTCCAGGTCCAGAAGATGACATCGAGCAGCTAGATCGGGAATTTAAAGAGTTAGTTTCTTTAATCCGTAATCACTCTCAATAAAATTAGCTTTTAATAATTTTCCGCTTGATAAAGAAAAAGTGATTTAAGTCACTGCATACCAAATTGAACAACTTTATAATAAAAGTAACAAGCAAGCTCTATCAAGTTTGAGCAATTAACTTAATAAATAAATAATATATTAACGGAAGGTGAATACCTATGCGAGATAATCTATTTGATCGACCAGAGATGGCCGAAGCTTGGGAAGGATTTGAACCAGGTAATTGGTCTGAAGAAATCGATGTTCGTGATTTCATTCAAAAGAATTATGAACCATATTTTGGTGATCATAGTTTCTTGGAAGATGCAACAGAAAATACTAAGCAGCTTTGGGATCATGTGAATGCTTTGATCCAAGACGAAGTAAGAAATCGAACAGTAAAAGTAGATCTTGAACGGTTCAGCGGAATTGATAATTTCCCTCCAGGATATATTGATCAAGATAAGGAATTAATCGTAGGTTTACAAACAGACGAACCATTAAAACGGATTATGAATCCTTATGGCGGTTTCCGGATGTTGAAAAAAAGTCTTGATGCCTATGGTCTTAAAATGGATCCAGAAATGGAAGCTCGTTTCAATGAATATCGCAAAACACATAACCAAGGTACGTTCGACGCTTATACACCAGAAATGCGAACAGTCCGTTCTGTTGGATTATTAACAGGTTTACCTGATGCTTATGGTAGAGGTAGAATCATTGGCGATTACCGTCGTGTTGCTCTTTACGGTATCGATTACCTTAAAGAAATGAGAATGAAAGATAAAATCAATCATGTTGGCCTAGCTAATGAAGAAAATATTAGACTTAGAGAAGAATTCTCCGAACAAATTCGGGCGTTAGATGAGATTAAATCTATGGCTGCCAAATATGGTTTTGATATTGGTCGACCTGCCAAAACTGCCCAAGAAGCAGTTCAATGGCTATATTTTGCTTACCTTGCTGCTGTTAAAGAAAACAATGGTGCAGCTATGAGCTTTGGTCGAAATACTGCTTTCCTCGATATTTATATTCAACGGGATTTAAAACGTGGTTTAATTGATGAGAAAACCGCCCAAGAATTAATTGACCAATTAGTAATCAAACTTCGTTTAGTTCGACATCTTCGAACACCAGAATATGATGAGTTATTTGCTGGTGATCCTACTTGGGTAACAGAATCTATTGGCGGCATCGGCGAAGATGGCAGACCACTGGTTACCAAAACAGCCTATCGTTTCTTACACACTTTAATTAATCTGGGCACATCTCCTGAACCAAATATGACAGTATTATGGTCAGAACAGCTGCCAAGAGAGTTTAAAGAGTATTGTGCTTATATGAGTATTAAAACGGCATCCATTCAATACGAGAATGATGATTTAATGCGTCCACTCTATGGCGATGATTATGCTATTGCTTGCTGTGTATCTGCTATGAGAGTGGGTAAAGAAATGCAATATTTCGGTGCTCGTGCTAACTTAGCTAAAGCTTTGCTTTATGCTATCAATGGTGGAATTGACGAGATTTATCGAGACAAGGTTACTGGTGATTACGTTCAAGTTATCCCAGGTATTGAATTGAATACTCAAGAAGTTCTTGATTACGATACAGTGTTAGAATCATTCAAAAAAGTAATGGATAAACTAGCAGAAATCTATGTCAACACAATGAATACTATCCATTACATGCATGATAAGTATGCTTATGAAGCTGGACAAATGGCATTACACGATCCATATGTTCATCGCTGGATTGCTTTTGGAATTGCTGGTTTATCGATTGTTGCTGACTCCTTATCAGCGATTAAATATGCAAAAGTTAAACCTATTAGAAATGACGCTGGTATCGCTGTTGATTTTGAAATCGAAGGTGAATTCCCAAGATACGGTAACGATGATGACCGGGCAGATGAATTAGCGATAAAAGTCAGTGAGTACTTTATTGAAGCATTAAGAAGAACTCCAGCTTATCGTAATGCGGAACACACACTATCCTTGTTAACTATTACTTCTAATGTAACTTATGGTAAGACAACCGGTTCTACTCCAGATGGACGGAAAAAAGGCGAACCTTTTGCTCCAGGTGCCAACCCAATGAATGGTGCTGATCAATCAGGTGCTCTTGCATCCTTGAACTCTGTAGCAAAACTTCCTTATAAAGGAGTAAACCAAGACGGAATCTCAAATACTTTCTCGATTGTTCCGATGGCTTTAGGTAAGAACCTAGAAGAACGAGTAACTAACCTAACTAATATCTTGGAAGGTTACTTCAAGCGTGGAGCTTTCCATCTTAACGTAAACGTAATGGACAAAGATCTATTGATTGATGCTATGGAAAACCCTGACAAATATCCAAATCTAACAATTCGAGTATCAGGTTATGCAGTTAGATTTAACCGCTTAGATCGTGAACATCAATTAGACGTAATCAATAGAACTTTCCATGAGTTTGTTTAGTAGCGAATATCGAAAGAGGAGGGGATGTTATGAAAGGCTTCCTACATTCAATTGAAAGCATGGGGCTGGTGGATGGACCAGGAATAAGAACTATCTTTTTCCTGCAAGGCTGTCCTTTAAGATGTGCTTTTTGCCATAACCCAGATACTCTGAAACGGGTAGGTGGCCAAGAAGTAACTCCCCAACGTATTCTAGAGATTGCTAGCCGTTACCGATCATATTATGGAGAAGAAGGTGGGGTTACCTTGTCAGGAGGAGAACCCTTACTGCAAGGTGAATTTGTATATAAGACCTTGGAACTTTTAAAGCAAGAAGGTTATAATACTTGTGTAGACACGTCTGGGTTTGGTAATCCTATGTACTATTCCAAAATTTTTCCATTGGTTGATACTCTCATTCTAGATGTGAAAGCATTCGATAGGGAGTCCTTTAAAAATTTGACTACTATCGACGGCTTTGATTCCTACCTTAAGTTTATTAATGATTTAGAGTGCTACGGTTTTCGTGGACAGATCTGGATTAGGCATGTGATGGTTCCCGGTTATACCGATAATGAACAATCCATGAATAGTTTAATCGATATCATTAAACCGATTAGTCATAGGGTAGAGCGAATTGAGATACTGCCTTACCATACATCAGGGGTGAAGAAATATCACGAGTTAGGGATACCCTATCGATTGGAAGGAGTAAAACCTATGGATAAGCACAAGGCTAAGGAATTTGAAGTGATGGCCAATAAACTTTTTGCGACTACTTTACAAGAGGAACGAAAAGCCAAGGAACGTAAACGTCAAGAACAATATAAGAAACTCAAAGATCGAGAAATGGCGTCAGATAAAGAAAAAACAGAAATGATTTCCAACCTAAGGAAACTTCCGCTGTTAAGTGATGTGGCGGAAGAAGATTTAGCAGATGTACTCAAGGAAGTTATCTTGACAAATATTAAAGCTGGCGATTATATTTTTAAGACCGGCGATCCGCCAGAATATATGTATTTGATTTATAAAGGGCAAATGAAGATTTATTATAATACTATAGATGGCGAGGAACAAATCTTCTATATTTACACAGATGGAGATTTCGTAGGCGGTTTGAATCTATTAGAAAAGACACCTTATGAATATATTGGCCAAGCTCTTACTGATTGTCAAGTCGTAGCCATTCCAAAATCTATCTTTGATAAATACTTCTATGACTCACCAATCTTTCTAAGAAGTGTATTAAGCAAGAGTTTTGAACGAATTCGCCAGGCAGAAGAATTAATCCAGAGACTTTCTACTAGCAATGCATCGATGAAAACAGCTGGTTTATTGCTCAAATTAGTTAAACGGATCGGTGTAGAAACTGACGACGGTATTCGACTTGAATTATCGATGAATCGAGAAGAATTAGGTAATTATTCTGGATTAAGGCGGGAAACCATTACTCGGAAATTAGGCGAATTTAAGGAGTTAGGCTATATTGAATTAGTAGGTAATAAGGTAATTATTATTAAGGATATAGAAGCCCTTGAAGGATATGTACTATAATAATAAAAAATAACAAAAACGGTAGTTAATCTGTACTACCGTTTTTATTATTTACTTATAGATAACTGGAAATTCTAGTTCCTGGCCTGGAAAAATCTGATTCGGATTGGTGAGACCGTTTCGCTCGATAATCTCACTTTTATAGGCATGAGTTCCAGTTCGACTCATTAAGGAGTCTAAAGTATCCCCTTTCATAACCAGCAATTTAAACCAAAAGATACGTTCTTCACTGAAATTATCGTTATCATCTTCAGTTTCTTGGCTAATAGCAGTTAGTGGCTGCTCGTCATCAGATAGCACTTCAGATTTGACTCTGGGTTGCTCATCAATCGTTATTTCTTCTGCGTCTATTTTAGGTTCATTAGTGTCAGCATTATTTAGCACTTCCGAATTAGTATCTGGGATAAGTTTGACTTCTTTTTCCTCAAAAGGAACACTGATTTCCTCAAAGACCTCAGCAATATTAACTTCATTGATTTGTTGTTCAGGATTTTTAAGTTTCATTACAACAAAAAAACCAACTAGTATTATGACAGCTGCAGCTAGGATACTAATGGCTTTGGCATTTAGAGTAGTTCGCCATGAACTAGTATTAATTTTTAAAGGATTTGCATCGCTAATAATCTTCATTTTGCTAGGCAGGATTCTTCTATTATACCAAGCGAAACAGCTAGTTTTAAGCAGCAAAGGATCGGATATTACCGCTACTTGCCATTCCTCGTTGAAAAATTTCTCGTGGATTAGGTGATCAGGTTTATCGAAAACCACATCAGCTCCTGGATTAGTGCGGTACCAGCCAATAACTTTGAGCGAAGGATATTTTGCTTGTTGCATCCGCTGAGCATGCTTTAATGTTCGTTCAGTAAAAATAACTGTACCTTTTCTATACTGTGTATGCTTAGCTTTTATCCAGGCCTGGATGGTAATTACATAGCGACCATCAAGTATGCTCCAATCACCAAGAAGAATAGCGGATCTTTTTTTCTCTATGTTTTTTGCAGCCCATTTGTCCAGGCCTTCTAAAACTTCGGGATTAATTAAGATATGTTTTATATAGCTATCATTCACATTTGAAACCTCTCTTTAGTAATTTGTGAAATTGCGACATATTATTGTAAATACTACTTATAGATAATAAATCCTGCTATTTTCTGGTAGAGTATAGAAGAATAAGCAGTCCCCATTGAATGAAGACTGCTTATTTCTTGGTTATATTATTCTAAACAACGATCCATACGTTTTTGGAAGTCGCGTAAGAAATCTTCCCGCCATTTGTTTACTGTTTTTGAGCCACAAATGATTCCGTCTTGTAATTCAGGCTCAAGCATATCCGACCACCAGTTAGGGAAGCGCAGCGGGTCGCGACCGCGGCTTACTTGTGATTCAGGAACAGAAACAAACTGACCAGTTTGTTCGTTGATTTCTGGAATGTCACTCTCGATTACATATGTCCATTCGTTCAGACTCTTTGGCATAAAACGAATTCGATACTCTCCATCACCTGTATAGTATCCAGGGAATTCTTGACCTTTAACAATCATTTTAAAGGCTGGAGTGTCTCGATCAATATCGGTGTGTGGTCCTTTGAAGACAAACTCTACTAAACTAAACATTTCAACCTGATCATCTAAAGTTGTATTGCGATGATAGGTTACATTTGGCCGTGAATGAACAGGAACAAACTGGCCGCCCCAACTTGGACTTTCAGGATTTTCTGGATTACCTTTTAGTAAATAGGCAACAGATGGTGTATCTCCCATTTTAATAGTGTTATCTAGGAAGTTACAGAAGAAATCGCCTAATGCACCATGTCCTTTAATATGAGTTTCTACAAAAGATTTATTGCCTAGATCTCCAGATTGATCGCCACCATTAAACCAGCCGCGATAAGTAGAGTTGTTTTCAATCATCCAGAGATTAGGGAAGTTCTGTTCAATATAAGCGTGGGAGTTAACCCCCCATTTCTTATTAGGTCCAGCAATATAGTAAATCCGTAATTTATCGTGAATACTTGGATCATCATGCAGAGCCTGTGCTACATCATCTAACAGACCCCATACTAGAATATATAATGGACGAGGGTCATCTTTTTTGGCACATTGAATAATCCAGTCAGATCCTTCTGTTGATTTTGAATAACCACGATAAGGAGCCATATCAATAGCACCTTGTTTAGTAATTGACCTTAAATATTCTGGAGTAGGATAATCTTTAGAATGACGAATTAAATTAGGATAATCTTTTTCATAAGCATCAATTACATCATAGATATCTTGTACTGTTCCGTCGCCCCAGGGAGATGAGATTAATCCTTCGGTATCGAATAGATCTGAGTAAAGTAGATAATGAACCATGGATTGAAAATCATCTGGATCACTGCCGCCTATGTCTGTTGATACAATTACACGATACCGTTCGCCGCTCAGAGCTCCGCCTTTAAGTTCATGCTTAGCTTGCACAACAACACCCCTTTTCTTCTGGCTAATTTAAATCACTAAGCCTGTCACCTTCATTATAGCGGTTTGAAATAAAAAATCAACTATTGTTTTAGTTAATATTTAACTAAAAATTTAGTAAGGTATTTTTGTCTAATCGTCTAGGGACTGAGAGGATTTCTTAGGTAATTTAGGGAATTAATCACTTCAAAGGAGTGCTTTTGATGAGTAAAAAAATTGATTACAAAAAGGATTATAAAAATCTTTATTTGCCAAAGACAACACCTGAGATAGTAGATGTGCCTCCAATCTGGTTTTTTATGGTAGACGGTTCAGGCGATCCTAACGGTGAAGAATTTGGGAAAGCAGTAGAAGCCTTATACAGTTTAAGCTATGCAGTCCGGATGTCCTACAAAACTGATCATGTTCCTGAAGGATATTATCAGTATACTGTTTTTCCTTTGGAGGGCATCTGGGATTTGCTTGATTATACAAAACCAGCTACTGATAAAAGTAACTTCAAATATACTTTAATGATTCGCCAGCCGGATTTCGTGACTGACGAATGGTTTTACTATTTCTTAGAGCAGGTAAAAAGCAAAAAGTCGAATCCGTATTTAGAGAAAATTCGCTTTGAGCAAGCTACTGACGGTTTAAGTTGTCAAATGATGCATATTGGTAGTTTTGACGATGAACCAGAAAGTTTTAAAAAAATGGAAGAGTATTGTCAGGAGCACGGGTATCAACGCACTAGTAAAATTCATCGGGAGATTTATTTGTCAGATCCCCGCAGAACCGAAGCAGCTAAACTGAAAACAGTACTTAGGTTCCCAGTTAAAAAATAAGGAAAAGAGGGTGTTGTTAGATTGAGCAAATTATTGTTTGAGCACGAGATGAAGGTAAACAGGGCCTTACAACGAATTCTTTCGGTAGCATTTATTAGTTCTTTTATAGTACTTATGTTAGTCTTTAAAACATCATTAAGACAAAGCTCGGTTTTGCTTACAGGAACCCTTTTGGTATTCGGGATTGGATGGTTAGGGAAAACCAAGCATGCGCCGATGTGTAAATATTT
>JAAYMV010000063.1 GCA_012521185.1 Bacillota bacterium | reverse complement strand
GTAAAAGAAATAATAAAGGGGCTTTAATTGCCACTATACCAGGAGCTGATACCAGCAAACAACGGATGCTAACCGCTCACGTTGATACATTAGGAGCGATGGTTAAGGAAATTAAGAGTAATGGTCGCTTAAAATTAAGTCTGATCGGTGGTTCCCGCTGGAACCACCTGGAAGGCGAATATTGCCATATCTTTACCGACAACGGTAAAATTGTTACTGGTACTATTTTAATGCGACAAACATCAGTTCATGTTTATAAAGATGCCGCAACAGCAGAGCGTAATGAAGATAATATAGAAGTGCGCTTAGATGAAAAAGTTAAAGACGCCGCAGATGTGAAAAAACTCGGTATTAATGTGGGGGATTTTGTAGCTTTCGATCCCCGCGTAAAAATTACTCCTAGCGGTTTTATCAAATCACGTCATTTGGATGACAAAGCAAGTGTCGGTATTTTACTCTATTTATTGCGAGAAATTAAAGAACATAATGTTACCCTGCCTTATACCACCCACTTCTTAATTTCCAATAACGAAGAAGTAGGTTATGGCGGCAATTCTAACATTCCACCAGAAGTTGTTGAATATCTAGCCGTAGACATGGGGGCTGTTGGGGACGGGCAAACTAGTGATGAGTATAGTGTTTCAATTTGTGCCAAAGATTCATCTGGCCCATATAATTATAGGTTGCGTCAAAGATTAGTTGAACTAGCCGAAGAACATGAAATTAATTACCAAATAGACATTTACCCATACTATGGTTCTGATGCCAGTGCGGCTCTTTCTGCCGGTCATGATCTAATTCATGGATTAATTGGTCCAGGTATTGATGCTTCCCATGCCTTTGAACGGACTCATGTTGATTCACTAATTAACACAGCCAAACTGACCTATTACTATTTAATGAGTGAAATGGATTAAAATACTAGCATAACTAGCATCCTAGCAACAAAAACTGTAAAAGAAAAACAAAGGACTGGTTTTTGTGCTTGCTGATCGAACACTGCGTGGTTTTATTGCTGGGATTCTAGCTGGAACGGTCATGAGCGTCATTAATATCATTTTAGTCAGCTTAAATATTTCTAATCTTTTATATGCAGACTGGGCTTTAGTCTATTTAATTGGCCATATTGATCCAAGTTTCTTTGCCAAAGTAGTAGGCCAATTTGGCCACCTGCTCTTTTCCGGATTTGTTGGACTAGTATTTATTCGAGTAGTAGCAGATCGGCAATACTTTAAATTTAAAGGGGGACTCTGGGGATTAATCGTTTGGTTTACCACCAATTCTACCTCTGTACTCTTTCAAACCGAACCATTAAACCAAAAAGACATTCCAACTATTCTTGCCAATGGAATTACTGCTATTATTTATGGCTGGCTACTGGCAACAATAATCTCTTGGTTCGAACATAGGAAAAGGAGGACTCACTAAAGTCCTCCTTATTATATTAATTCGGGAACAATTCTTCGATTTTTTCCATGATTTCTGGAGTTAATTCCACCTCAGATGCTTTCGCATTTTCCACGATTTGCTCTGGACGGCTAGCTCCTACTAAAGCACTGGCAATGCCTGGCTTATGTAATACCCAAGCTAAAGCTAACTGCGCCGTGCTAATATTTAGTGATTGAGCAATTTCTCCTAACTGCTCTACTCTTTTCAGTACATCCTCTTTTAGGTAACCTTGGACACCTTGATTAATTTCCTCATTAGCTGCTCGGCTATCTTCCGGCACTACCCCAACTTTATACTTACCAGTTAAGATACCTTGCTGTAATGGTGAAAATACCACTTGACCAATACCATATTTCATACTCACTGGGACAATTTCTTTTTCAATACCACGGTTAAGCAAACTATACCGGGGCTGGTTAACTACAATCCGATCTAATAATTTGGCATCAGCAACTGCAATAGCTTCTTCAATTTGAGCTGCGGTCCATTCACTAACACCTGCATATAGAATTTTCCCTTGACGAATCAAATCATCAATTACCCGTAAAGTTTCATCTACTGGAGTTTCTGGGTCATAACGATGACAATAAAAAATATCAACATAATCAAGCTGCATCCGTTTTAAACTGGCATGAACTTGCTCAAAAACGTGTTTCCGTGACAAACCACGATCGTTAGGCCCTGGACCCATTGGCCAAAAGGCTTTGGTAGCCAATACATATGATTCACGCGGATAGGAACGTAATGCGGCAGACATTACTCGTTCCCCTTCGCCCCTTTCATAAGCATTTGCTGTATCAAAAAAATTAATCCCTAAATCATAAGCTTGTTTGATTGTTCGTTCCGCAACATTATCTTCAACAGATTTCCCGTATGTCAGCCAACTACCTAAGCTAATTTCACTAACCTTTAGCCCTGAGCGGCCTAAACGGCGATATTTCATCGTGGAACACCTCACTTATATAATAATTATTCTTATTTATAAGGTAATTTTAGCAAAGAACTGATCCCTTGTCAAAAAATGCCATCAATCGTCCGTTTAGATTATGACATAAAAACACTGGTGTCCTAACCAGTGTTTTTAGAGCTTTAATAAAACAACTGCTATTCTAAAATAGAGCATCAATGATAAAGCATCAACTACCGTTGTAATAATCGGTGCCGCCATAATTGCTGGATCAGCTTTCACCAATTTAGCGAAGATTGGTAAAATTCCCCCAACAGTTTTAGCAATAACAACAGTTAAATATAAGCTTAAGGAAACGGTTAAGGCAATCATTGGATCTTTATATGAAATCATTATCCGAATGAAGTTTGCAATTGAAAGTCCTAAACCAACAATTAAACTAACACGAAATTCCTTAAAAAATACCTTGAGAAAATCTCCTACCCTAATCTCCGATAAGGCCATTCCCCGAATAACTAGAGTTGAACTTTGAGAACCGGCGTTACCACCAGTATCAGTTAACATGGGAATAAAAGTAACCAACAAAGGAATGGCTACAAAAGCTTCTTCATACTTTGCTAAAATTGAACCAACGATCATGCCAGATACCATCAAAAATAATAGCCAAGCAAATCGATTTTTAGCCAAAGACAAAACACTAGTCTTTAAATAAGGCTTCTCCGAAGGCAACATAGCGGCCATTCGTTCAAAGTCCTCGGTAGCCTCTTCATGAATAACATCAATTACGTCGTCAATAGTTACAATTCCTACTAAACGATTTTCATGGTCAACTACGGGTAATGATAAAAGCCCATATTTAGCAAATAAATGAGCTACTAACTCCTGGTCATCAGTAGTCGTTACTTTAATAATGTTAGTTTCCATCACTTGGCTTAATATAGTATCATCTGGAGTTACCAATAATCTTTTTACCGAAATAACTCCCTCAAGCCGACGATGTTCATCAATTACATAACAAGTATAAACAGTTTCTTTTTCAAAGGCGGTACGTCTAATCCGGGCAAAAGCTTCACCAACAGTCATGTGTTTTTTTAAATCAACAAATTCAGCAGTCATAATGCTGCCAGCTGATTCAGCAGGGTATTGTAATAATTGATTAATAGTGTTTCGCACCTCTGGCGAGGCATTCCGCAATACCTTTTTTACAACATTAGCTGGCAGTTCTTCAATTAAATCTGCTGCATCATCAGAAAACAAATCATTAATAATATGGCCGATTTCTTGATCTGTAATGGATTGAACAATAAACTCCTGACTCTCAAAAGATAAATAAGAAAAAACTTGTGCAGCAATGTCTTTCGGCAAAGCGCGAAAAGCATAAACCACACTTTCTCGATTTAATTGCTCAATAAAATTTGCTAAGTCCACCACATTAAAATCAGCAAGTGCCTCTTTCAAGGGTTTGAGCTGTTTGGCTTCAACTAAGCGATTTAAGGTTGAAAAATCAATTCTTCTCATGTTTTTATCCTCCTTTTAGATTAATCCCGGAGTATAAAAACGAACAGAATTACATTTGGAAGAACCATCATCTTAGTTGCAGCCTAAGGTTGGTAAAATTAGTGAGCTGAGGCTGACTAAGATGGTATGTTCTTCTAAATTGTTCGTCTTAATACTAAGCCCGCCTTCGTCCACTTATTTTACCTCCCTTTCCGTAGTCTCTTCTCCACTATAGCATTTCCCGGTTTTAATGGCAATTATTTACTTGCTTAAATAAACATTTTTTTCTGGATCCTGATAAAAGACTTGATCAAATTCACTATTCTTAGCTAAGCTACGATAATAAGTTTGAGCCTCTTTTTCACACTCAAGGCAAACCTGCCAAGGTATAAGCACAGCTGCAATCCTAGTTGTCATAGCTCTAGCTCTGACCGCTGTTGAATAGATCCAGCGCCAACCAGCACACTGCTGGCAAAGCTTAATTTTTTCATCTTGTTGCTCAGCTATTCCATCTGTGTCATAATAAATTTCTCTCTGTCTAGTAAAGAACGGCTTCTGGCCAAAAACCTGTTTCAAATCCACTTCTTGTCTGGTATCCCATAATTCTTTCATTTCCACTACTAACTGCTGAATATAATCCATTACAGCTGCTGATTGCCGAACTCGAGTTAGATCCCAATCAGGTTCCTTCAAATGAGCATAATCTAGTCCAGCTAAGGCTAAGATAATCCCCACATTTACATAAGGCAGAGCTCCTTCAATGGAATAGCCGCCTTCTAATACAACAAAATCTGGATTTAATAATTCAGTTAATCTAGCATAACCTCTAGCACTGAAGTTCATATTAGTTAATGGATCTGAATAATGATTATCCTGTCCGGCTGCATTAATAATATAATCAGGCTGCCATTCTGCTAAAATAGGCATTACTAAGTTTTCCATCACATACAGAATTCCTTCATCACCCGTTCCTGGCGGCAAAGGAATGTTAATAGTTTGTCCATAGGCTGCCGGCCCGCCCCGTTCAGCGACAAAACCTGTGCCTGGATACAAAGTCCTACCATCCTGATGCAAAGAAATATGAAGTACACCAGGATCATTATAGAAAATATCCTGGGTTCCATCTCCATGATGTGCATCTGTATCCACAATGGCGATTTTTATATCTGATCCTTTGCGTTGACGAATATGCTCCACCATAATTGCTTCGTTATTAATCGTACAAAAACCACGACTGCCATGAACAATCCGATTAGCATGATGTCCTGGAGGACGCAGTAAAGCAAATGAACGATCTACCTTACCGTCTAACACTAAATCAGCAGCTAAAATAGTTCCACCAGCTGCAATTCGATGAGACTCAGTAATCCTTCTTTCAATACTAGGCACACAAATATGACTGCGGGCAATCTGGTGATCCTCAGCTAAATAAGGCCGATATTCCTCGATTCCAGAAATATCCAGCAAACCCTCTTCCTGAATCTGATCCCGAGTATACAATAAACGTTCCTGTCTTTCAGGATGATCTGGCGTAATACACCAATCAAAAGCCGGAAAAAAGATTAATCCGACACGCTGCTTAGCTTTAATCATGATTTTTCACCTACCACCGGATAAACCTTCGGCCGAATCTGAGCCCGTAAATGAAAAATTCGACCAACAGTATGAAAGCCTCTTACCATATTAAATACTTCTTCCTCCGCAATTTGAACCTCACCGTAATCTTCAATTCCTAATTGTTTAGCATAATTAGTTAGCTGCTCCACAGCTATTTCCCGCGCCTGTTTTAAATCAAATAACAGATTACGCCGAATCGTTTGTTCTAGGCCTAACTCCGGAATAACTAATAATTCTCGCTCAGTATCTGCATGTAAAGTAATACTGATCGTAACCCGAGAAGCAGCTGCTCCGATCCCATTAGCACCAGCATGGTAAGGCAAGACTTCGTAAGGCAAAGCTAATTTTTTCCCTACTAAAGGAATAAACACTGATGCTGGAGCACCTAAGCCGACCAAAACTCGCGGTCTAATATCAGGTGGAGCTAAGATTTCGGACACAGTATAAACCGGAACATTTTCTAGGCTTTGATAAACTTCCTTAATTCCTGTGCATAACTGATTAACAAAGGCATCAACGATAGCTTCTGCTAATTTTTGCCAAGTATTATACTTACTATTTGTTAGCTTACTCAAACCTGCAATTGCCAGGTTACGCTGACCAACGCTAGTTAGTCCTAAAGCCACCGCTGCATCAGTGGGTGTAACAGCATTGCCGCCTAAAGCTACTGGTGTCCCTGCTCGGCGTGGTCCTAGTTTAAGTCCATGTTCGGAAAGATGAATTTCACTGTCCCCGCCTAAGCCTAAAGAGTAGGTTAGCAATCCGGGAACCAAAGTTTTCCATCCGCCGATTTCAGCGCCATTACGCTGCTGTAAGGATTCTCCGCCAACAATAATTGCTATATCAGTAGTAGTTCCACCAATATCCACTACTACTTGGTTAGTATTCTGATAACTTGAAAGAGCTTGAGCAGCCATGATACTGGCAGCTGGACCCGATAGAATTGTTTCAACTGGTCGCTGGCAAGATTCTGCTAAACTCATCGTACCCCCATCGGCTTTTAAAATCTGTACCTGGGCTATCAAAGGATATTTGGCTTGTAATTCCTCAATCATTTTAGCAAAATCCGTTTGTACCTTAGTTACCCGCGCATTAAAATAAGCAGTTACTATTCTTCGCGGAAAATTTAACCTACCAGATAATTGATGACCCAATGTCAGCTGTTCAAAGGGTAAGGCTGCTTGTTCAATGATTCCCTTGACTCTTTTTTCCAATCTGCTATTGCGCTGACTAAATTTACCAACGATTGCTAAGGCTTCAGCTCCCTCAGCTAATGCCTGTTTAGCTACGCTAATTACTTCTTGCTCATCTACTTCTTGGATAATTCGACCACGATGATCAATATACCCTTGCAAAGTATAGAGGGGAAAATCAAAGCCGAAATCTTGTAAATTCAATCCTGGTCCGGGAATCGCTAAAACTGCCGTTGCCTGTCCAGTACCTTCAACAATTGCATTAGTTGACAGTGTAGTAGAGAGCTGTAGCTTAACTGGCTGAGAACCTTGGTGGACTTGCAAAATCTCCTCTAGTGCAGTTTTGGTACTCGCAAAAATGTCATGATGATTAGTCGGCACCTTAGCCATGGCCAAAACTTGCCCATCTTCACTGAGTAATGTGGCATCCGTATTGGTACCGCCAACATCAATTCCAATAATTCTCATCTTACTACACCTACCTTCCCATTTACCTTCTTAACTAACCTGCTCAAATCCTGCATAAAAAAGGCAGAGCGAACTCTGCCTAAGGAATCACATATAAATAAATTAAGAGAAAATGTAACAGGGTACCTAACCCAACAAAAATATGAAAGACTTCGTGGAAACCAAATTTACCTGGTACAAAATTAAAGATTTTTGTAGCATAGATTACTCCACCAACAGTGTAAGCTATTCCACCTGCTACCAACAAAGCCATACCAGCTGTTGGCAAAGCTTCAGTCAATTTCCTAATTGGTACTAAAGCCATCCAGCCAAGCCCCACATAAAGTGTGGTAGAAATATATCTAGGGATTTTCATAAACCAGATCTTTAGGATGGCTCCAATGATGGACAAAGTCCAAATCACAGCTAGCATAGTCCATTTCCAAGAACCTGCCAAACATTGACTAAGCACTGGCGTATAGGTTCCAGCGATTAAGAAATAAATGGAAATATGATCGATTTTCCTAAGCACCAATTCCCTTTCTGGAGTAGTTTCCACCCAATGATATAGAGAACTAGCCCCATACAAAGTAATAATACTTAGACCAAAAATTGTTACGGTAAATACTAATCTCGGATCACCCCAGGCTTTAATCACCATCAGTAATAGAGCGAAAATCCCAGCAATAAACACAACAAAATGGGTCCAAGTATTTACTGGTTCTTTCATATTCCAAAACTTCCTATTCATTTAATCGCCTCCGTAGCCAATATCTACTTATATATTTGAAGCTTTTAGCTGTACACCATGGAGCTGAGCATAAATTCCGTTTTTATTTAGTAACTCTTCGTGTGTACCTACTTCACGGATTTCTCCATCTGTTAAAACCACAATCTTATCTGCATGGCGAATGGTGGAAAGCCGATGAGCAATTATTAGAGTAGTACGATCTTTAGCCAACTCGTTTAAAGCTCCTTGAATTTCCATCTCTGTAGCCGTATCTAAAACAGAAGTAGCTTCATCAAGAATTAAAATTGGTGGATTCTTGAGAAACACTCGAGCAATGGAAATCCTTTGCTTTTGCCCACCAGACAGCTTAATACCACGTTCACCAATATAGGTGTCATATCCTTCTGGCAAGGAGGTGACAAAATCATGAATTTGTGCTTTTTTAGCTGCCTCAATCATTTCTTCCTCACTAGCATCTGGACGCCCATACAGGATATTATCCCGAATTGTACCAGTAAACAGAAACACATCTTGTTGTACTAAACCAATATTTCTCCTTAGTGATGCTAATTGAATTTGACGAATATCCATGCCATCTAAGCGGATTTCGCCTTCAGTTACATCATAAAAACGCGGAATTAAATGGCATAGTGTAGTTTTTCCACCACCAGATGGTCCAACAAAAGCTACGGTACTGCCAGCTGGAATATCTAAACTAATATTATTCAATACTTCACTATTAGAGTTGTACTGAAAGGAAACATTCCGTAATTCAATATTCCCCTGCACTGCTTTCAACTCCACCGCATCAGGCGTATCCACAATTGATGGCTCAACCTCCATCAGCTCCACAAAACGCGCAAAGCCAGTCATTCCTTGTTGATACTGCTGAGTAAAGCTGATTAACCGGCGGATTGGCTGTAAGAAATAACTAATAAACATTAAATAAGCAGTCAAATCAGCCAAGTCAATATGTCCCTTATACATAAACCAAGCACCAGCACCAAGTACCATTACATTCAACAAATTAGTAAAAAAGTCTAAGCCTGAAGAATACTCAGCCATTGCTTTAAAAGCCCCATAACGGGAAAACTTAAAGGCTTCATTAGCTCGATTAAAACGTTCCTGTTCGTATTCTTCATTAACAAAGCTTTTAGCTACCCGAATTCCAGACAAACTATTTTCTACTTCTGCATTCACATCAGCCACTTTTTTACGTGTTAAAGTAAAGGCCTTTTCCATAGCTTCTCGCTTATTAATGGCAAACCAAGCAATAACTGGAATAAAGAAAAAGGCAATTAAGGTTAAGGGCACATTAATGGTCATTAAATAGATAAATGAACCTACTAGCATAATCGAAGCAATAAACAAGTCCTCTGGACCATGGTGTGCTAATTCAGTAACTTCATGTAAGTCATTAACAATCCGCGACATTAAATGTCCAACTTTAGTATCATCGAAGAATTTAAAGTCTAATGTTTGCAAGTGCGTAAACAGATCTTTGCGCATATGGTATTCCATATTTACGCCTACAACGTGACCGTAATATTCAACAAAATATTGGAATAGCAAGCGCAGTAAGTATAAAATTACTAAGGCGAAAACCCAAATTACTACTACTCGCATATTCTGATTAGGAATGTAATCCTTCATAAACATCCGAGTAATAATCGGAAAAACTAGATCCAAAGCAGCTATTAAACTGGCACAAAGCATATCTAGGAAAAATAAACGACGTTCAGTTTTGTAATAAGAAACGAATCTCTTTAATACTTCCAACTTACCAATTTCCTTTCATTTAAAATTACTATATTATTGCAACCAATACTATTCTACCAGATTGAAACCATTCATTCCAGCCAATTTAGGTGACTACTTGCCTTGTTTTAGGTAAAGTAGTAGAGTAAAAGAGAAAGTTAAATTAATGGAGGTAACTTTGTGAAAAATTATCATACCCATACTTATCGCTGCAAACATGCTACTGGTGAAGTAGTAAATTATGCGAATGCAGCCATCAAACAAGGAATTACTGTCCTTGGAATCACCGATCACACTCCTTTGCCAGACAATCGCTGGTTAGGAATTCGCATGGCCATCGATGAATTACCTGATTATGTGAATGCTATCGCTCAAGCACAAGCAAAATATCCCCAACTAACAATTCTAATTGGTGCAGAATGTGAATATGCTACTGAATATCATAGTTTTTATCTTGAAGAACTACTTGGTGAATGGAACTTTGATTATCTAATTCTCGGCCCTCATTTTTTCCCATATCAAGGTGAATGGCTGGCTAGTCATAGTGATATTCTATGTAAAGAAACTCTTAAAGCTTACACTAACTATTTAATTCAATCTATGGAAAGCGGCTTATTTGCTTTTGTTGCTCATCCAGATTTATTTGGCATCACCTATGAAGAATGGGATCAGCATACCGAGGCTTGTTCCCGTGAAATTCTACAGGCTGCCGAAACACTAAACATTCCTTTAGAAATCAATGGCTATGGATTGCGCAAACCTTATATCCACACTAAATCTGGAACAAGACCAATGTATCCTTGGCTGCCCTTTTGGGAGCTAGCCCAAGACTATGATATCGAAGTGATCGTTAACTCTGATGCACACCGACCAGAAGATGTTGGTGCAAACATAGATGATGGTTTAGCAATCGCCAAACAGTTTAACTTAAAAATTGCAAAATTTGATTTTTAAAAGACCCGACTCCCAGAAATGCGGAGTCGGGTTTCACTTATTCATAAAAACCTAAGATAAAGATGCCCAGCATAACAATGGCGATCGCCACATACTGCTGATAAATTAATTTTTCTTTAAGCACAATTCTCCCCATAATCACCGAAACAATACTATATGAAGCAATCATCGGTGCTACTACTACCGAGTTGGTATCCAGGGCGTAAACATAAAAGAACTGACCAGCGGTTTCAAAAATCGCTGCTAACCCTTTATCCCGCTCCCGTAATACATTAAAGCGTTCCTTTTTCACAAATACAATATACAGAAAAGCTATTATCCCACAAAACAGAAATGTTAACTCATAAGATATCAAAGCTTCTTCTGGAGTCATTAATTTACTTAAATAAACATCATCTAAAAATGTGCCTAAAGCATCGACCACCGCATAAAGCAATGGGAAAATCAATGCTAAAGCCCCTAGTTTATGCTGAGCATTTCCCTCTTCCTCCCCTAAACGACGCTCGATTAGAGAAATCCCAATCAAACCTAAGGTTATAAAGATAACTGCCATTAACTGCATGCCATTCATAGTTTTACCTAAAACTAAAAACGCCAAAATCCCCGCCATGGCACCAGAAGTGTTGCTGACTGGCGAATTAATAGAGACAGCTAAATATCTCAATCCTACATAACCTAAGGTCATCGATAAAATGTACATGAAGGATACAGGTAAATATTTAACAATGTTAATCAAATCAAACTGCCAATTAGCTTTTCCTAATTCAAAAAAAGCTTGAAGTCCCATAACTAAGCCAACCATCACAACGATCTTCAAATGACTTAGTTGATCATCAGGATCTGTACCTTTTTTGTAATACAGATCAGCTACACCCCAGAAGAAAATTGTAAATAAAGCTGATACATACCAGGAAAAAATCATAAATTCCCTACTTTGCTATGTTTATTCTAGCAAAAACGCTGCAATATTTTTTCTAATCGTCCACTGTCATCTGCTAAATCATAAGTAACCCGTACTGCCGGTTTTGACATTTTAATTAGATGCTGTAGATCAATTGGGGTACCAATTACTACCACATCTACATCACATCGCTCGATGGTTTCCGACAATTCTTTGATTTGTTGTTCGCCATAACCCATTGCTGGCAAAATTGATCCCATATGTGGGTAAATTTCAAATGTGTCGGCAATAGATCCTACTGCTACATCCCGCGGATCGACAATAATGGCGCCGGCTGCTTCCGCCGCAATAAATCCAGCGCCATAACCCATTCCGCCATGAGTCAAGGTTGGTCCATCTTCAACTACTAGAACCCGCTTTCCTTGTAACAGTTCTGGATTTGTTACAGATATTGGCGAGCGACACTCAATAACTTCTGCATCTGGATTAGCTGATTGGATATTTGAACGTACTATTTCCACATTCTCTTGCTCAGCTGTATCTACTTTATTAATGACAATCACATCTGCCATGCGTAAGTTTACTTCACCTGGATAATAACTTAATTCATGACCAGGCCGATGTGGATCGACAACAGTAATCGCTAAATCTGGCTGATAGAAAGGAATATCATTGTTTCCACCATCCCAGATGATAATATCGGCCTCTTTTTCAGCTTCCTCTAATATACTTTGATAATCTACACCAGCATAAAGCACATTACCCCGGCTAATATGAGGTTCATATTCTTCCCGCTCCTCAATGGTACACTGATGTAAATCCATATCTTCTAAAACAGCAAAGCGCTGTACTTTTTGAGCCTCTAAGTTACCATAAGGCATTGGATGACGAATCACTACTACTCGTTTATTATGTTTAGTTAAATATTCAGCCACAAAGCGTGTCGTTTGGCTTTTGCCTGCTCCTGTTCGGGCAGCACAAATGGAAATTACCGGACATTTACTTTTTAACATGGTGTTTTCTGGGCCTAAAAGTCTAAAATCAGCTCCAGCTGCTAAAGCAGTAGATGCCTTATGCATAATGTCCTCATGGGAAACATCACTATATGCAAAAACTACTTCTTGCACTTTTTCTTTTTTTATAATCTCAACTAAATCATTTTCCGAATAAATAGGAATACCATTTGGATAATTTGACCCAGCTAAACTTGCTGGATAAACTCTACCGTCAATATTCGGAATTTGAGCTGCTGTAAAGCCAACTACATAGTAATTAGGGTTATTCCGATAATGAACATTAAAATTATGAAAATCACGACCGGCGGCACCCATGATTAAAACACGTGTTGCAGACATACTATATTTCCTCCCTGTTTCAGAATAACACTTCAGTTTTTAAGTTCTTAGAGTGTTCGCCACAACTAGTTAATTTTCCTGTAAGGTTGCAATTAATGGTTGTAACTTTAAATAAAGTTCTGCTGTAGCCTGAATATCAGCTAAACTATATTCGATTAACCGTTCTAAATCTCCTTTACGCCATACTTCTCCTACTTGCGAGCCATCCATATCTTGTTTTGGTGAAGAAATCCCAAACATATTACACCAAAAATCTAAGCTGTAACGATGCTGCCACCCTAAGGCACCAGTAAATGTTAGTACTTCTTGTAAATCACAATGGTTAAGAAAACTATAACGATAACCCATCAAATTACGAGTGGGTTTCAGGCCATAAAGGGCAGAACGCAGCATTAAAAAAGGAGCATCAAAAGCTCGACCATTGAAAGTAATTATCGGATAATTTGGGCGCTGTCCCCAAAATCCAGCCTTTTCTACTAGTTTACTCCAAAACACTTGCAAGATTTCTGCTTCACTACCATAAACAACTGGAACATCCTGATACGAACTAACACCGACAGGTTTGTTATCGGTAATACTACTATTATTAACTAGCACTAAACCTCGCTGTTGATTTACTAACCATAATCCAATGGATACGACAATTCCTGCCGCTGGGTTTAAAGCCAAAGTCTCAATCACGTTAGTTTCTGGATCTTGTTCGGCACCAACTTCGCCTAAGCGACGTTCCTCCCGCTCTACTAAATATGCTTGTACTGCTTGGGGCAGGTCTTCGAAATTTCCACTGGTTTCTATATCAATCACTAGTGGCCCCATTTGTTCCATACTGTCACCTCATTATTCTAAATTCCACAAACGCCCTAGTGTTACTCTAGGGCGTTATTCTAGATTGTAATAATTTTATAGCCTGCTTTAATATAAGGAGCCATCGGTGGATGAACTTTCATATCACCAACTAACGGAATACCGCTCTTTTCATTATACTCTAAAACACCTAGCTTAGCAGAACAGGCTTTACAAATTGCGACAATTAAATTTGCCTCCCGCACTTGCTTGTAAACTAAACTGCTGCTTTCATCAAATTCTTGAAGCAGCTTCACCGATTGTCCTTCTAAAACTATTTTAACTTCTATTCCTTGTTCATACATATCTAAGGCATTGATTAATACATGGTTAAAACAGAGTGCTTCTCCTACGAAAGCAAAAAAAACTACTTTATCCATGATAATCCCTCCCATGGTTAAGTTTCCACTCAAATACGCAAAAACCTTCCTTGTTAACAGAATTGCATGAGAGTTAATTATCAATTATACTTGTAGTAGGAACTCTATAGTAAGGGAGTCAGATAAATGGAATTAGAAACTACTGTGGATTTGGAGCTGCTAAAGCGTTTG
This sequence comes from Bacillota bacterium, assembly GCA_012521185.1. Taxonomy (GTDB): domain Bacteria; phylum Bacillota; class Limnochordia; order Darwinibacteriales; family DTU012; genus JAAYMV01. Next base: position 21,170 of record JAAYMV010000063.1, on the reverse strand, counting down.
AAAACTGAATTCACTCGTTTCATGATGTCTTATAAGTTTGCTTTAGACGAGCTAAACACAAAAATTGACATTCTAAAGCAAGAATTTGAGTATATTCACGAATACAATCCTATCGAACATGTCAAATACCGCTTAAAAACTCCAGAAAGTATCCTCAGAAAAGTTCAGCGTAAAGGTATTGAACTTTCAATTCCAGCCATTAAAGCAAATATCTTCGATATTGCCGGAATCCGGATTACCTGCTCGTTTCTTTCCGATATCTATAAGGTTGCTGACATGCTTGTTAAACAAAAAGATATTATTCTCATCGAAAAGAAAGACTACATAAAAAATCCTAAACCAAATGGCTATCAAAGTCTGCATCTAATTGTGCAAATCCCAGTATTTATGTCTGATCGAGTAGAAAATGTCTATGCCGAAGTACAAATCCGCACTATTGCCATGGATTTTTGGGCTAGTTTAGAACATAAAATCTATTACAAATACCAGTACGAAGTACCTGAGCGTTTATTAAAGGAACTTAAAGAGGCAGCAGATTCCGTAATCGAACTAGATCGAAAAATGGAAAATATCCATCATGAAATGCTCAGATTAAAAGCGAATGGAACAATTCTGGGCGATTTAGATGAAATCACCATCAATGATAAACGCTTTCCTATTCCCAAAGAGTTTCAAGCAATTCTATTTCGAGAAATTGACAAGACCTAGGTATCATTTAGATACCCAGGTCTTTAGATCGTCTTTTTGATGATTTCTACTGCTTCCTGCGGACTATCTGTCATATACATTAACTCTAAATCTTCTGGACTAATCATTTCTTGCTCTAACATATAATCTCTTAACCAATCAATTAATCCTTGCCAATAGCTCTTACCCATTAAAATTACTGGGAAACGCTTCATTTTTTTAGTTTGAGTTAGTGTTAACGCTTCAAACAATTCATCAATCGTACCAAAACCACCAGGCATAATAATAAAAGCTCTGGAATATTTGACTAACATAAGTTTCCGCACAAAGAAATAATGGAAATCAATTTTGATATCTAAATACGGATTGGCTTCCTGTTCAAATGGTAACTCAATACAACAGCCAATTGAAAGACCACCTTCTTCACGAGCGCCTTGATTAGCGGCTTGCATTATTCCAGGACCGCCACCAGTAATAACAGCTAGTCCAGCCCGGGCTAATTCTCTACCGGTTTTTAAAGCCAACTGATAATAAGGATGCTCGACTGGTGTTCGAGCAGAACCAAATACTGCTACCCCATTGCTAATTCCAGCCAAGTGATCAAAACCAGAAACTATTTCTGATTGAATTCGTAATACTCTCCAAGTATCAGAACGAGTGAACTCTGCTCCAGGCAAAGGTGGCTTCAACAGCTCCTGATCCTCGGTTTGTTGCATTCTTTGCAACTTCGGATCCTTCGACATAAAAATTCCTCCTTTACTAACCTTCAATTAGCTTTCCTATTCTTGGTAAGGCTTATTCTGCCTACTTGTTTCGCTAACTAATCAATCATTCCCTTTAAAACTATCAGAAACAAAAAACTCTAAGCTAACTATCTTACAAGCTAGCCTAGAGTTTTAACGATTAACAGCTAAAGCTTACGAATTACACCACAGGCAATCCTTCTGCCAGAATTACCTGAGGGCTGAGTTCGATAATCATCTGGATTTTCATGGATAATTACTGAACGACCAATCACATCCCTAAGACGAAATCGATCAGTAATAAAACCTAAAATAGCAGTCCCATTTGTTAATCCTTGAAAAAAGATTCGTCCGCTAATATTCGGATAATTCGGGCTGGCAACTAATTCAGCCACAGCTAAGCTCGGTTCAGAAAGAGCTAGTGTTTGAGGCTGCCTCACATACCATTCATAACCTCTTTTATTTAAATCTGCTCGATTTAGCAAGTTTTTCATCCTTTCCCATCGATCTGTGATAACGCAGCGGCAACAGCTGAGTGTACTGGTGGATGTGTCTCTACTTCTAACCAACAAGCTGCCTTCTTAGCTAAAGCTGCTTCTAACTGCTGTCGCAGTAATTGCTCTATACTAGCAAAGGTTTTTCCGCCAAAGCAAACAGGCATTTCTTTCACTTTATATGCTTGCAAAAACTTTATTAAATCCGCTTTTACTACAGAAAGCCACTGCTTAACCAGAGAGATGGCTGTTTTTTCCTGCAACTTGGCTAATTCACTAACTAAGGGAGCTAGTTTAAATTGTGTTTCTAAGGCATTGACTCGCGCCTGATCGATAAATTCCTTTTCTTTGCTACATCCGGCTAAGTCCAACAGCTTCATGGAAAACGAACTAAGGTTTTTGTGTTGAATTTCTCGAACTACAATATTTAAAGCTGATTTTCCCAATTGTGAACTAGAATAGCTAACCCTGCCATTTACATGAATCCGGTTACCCGCAGTATCTATTAAGCCGATATTGCCTCCACTACCGCTGACAACCGCTACACCTTGGCAGTTTTTTGTTAATGCATAGAGCGGTAAGAACACATCATTTTCTACCCTCAACTTAGCATCTGGTGTTAAATAGAATAATTCTTGCTGCCATTTATTTATCACCGATTCTTGATTAATTCCACCTAAACCATAATGAGCACTTATTACTTGATTAGGCAAAATACCAGCTGTTTCTAGCCCCTGAATTACAGCTAACCTAACCTGTGTAGTAGCATCTTGCCAGCTAGTAACCAGTGGATTGGCACTACCAGCCTTGCCACAGCCAACTATATTCCCCTGTAAAGTTGCAACACAACATTCAGTTTTACTGGCGCCTCCATCGACACCTATAACATATTTGGCCATTTAATCACCTTCCGACCTGATTACATAACTAGTGCGGCCAGCTGTTTCCAGCTTGCGCCGTAATTCTCGATTCAAACGTGATATTTGGCCTTCATGAGATCTGTAATAATAAAGGACTTGCTTTAAGTTGTCTACGTAAAAGTTTTGATTAATTGCGCGTGTAATCCATTCATAATCTTCAGCACCTTTGAGGAAGTTAGTTAGACCTCCTATTCGATCATAAACCTGTCTATTAAATAATAAAGTGCCAAAACAAATACAATGACCGCCATCATGATAAGTGTTGATTATTTGTTCATAACCATACTTCAATAAATAACTGCGAAACTGATTATCTAGACTATCTTTAAAACTATTAAAATTACAGCCCACTAAACTATAATTAGGATTAGCTAATAAAAAGAATAATTCCGTTTCAATTCTTCTTGGATGGCTAAGATCATCAGAATCCTGATTAGCGATATAATCACCAGATGCTAAATGATAAGCAGTACTTTGAGCCCCGGCATAGCCTGTATTTTTTACCTGTTTTTGATAAATAAAGCTTAAATTATCCTTGTTTTCTAATTGCTCCCACCAGGCTAACGCCACTTCTTCAGTATTATCTGTAGAACCGTCGTTGACTAAGATAATTTCTAAAGGTCGATAGGTTTGCTTAGCTACTGAGTCTAAGCAGTCTTTTAGAAACTTTCCAGTGTTGTAAGCAGGAATTGCTACACTAACTAAAGGTTTCTCAGCTAACAGCAAAGCGGAAGATGATTTCTTGGGAACCACCTTAGTTTGCTTTTCAATGGCAGTCTTAGTTTCACCGGAACTAATTGGTATTTGTGCATCAACAGCCATCTGACCCATTTCTAAAACTACTTGATAAAATTCTTTGGTCTTCTCAGCAATCTTGGTAATGGTAAAGTTCTCTACTACCCATTTTCGGTTTTGCGCTGCGATCCGCTCAGCAGAATTTGGATTATCTAATAAGATTTTTAAATCATCAACTAACTGGGAAACAGTAACTGGTTGATACCACTTATGATCACCAAAATAGACTTGCCAAGCAGCTCCTAGATTATCAGGTTTTAAAATACCGAAATAAGAAGCATTACCTGCAGCAATAATTGGCCGTTTACAACTCATGGCTTCTAAGGCTACCCTTGCTGTACCAATAACCACATCTGCCGCTTGATAACATTCCACTGTATTTAAACGCCATCCGAAAATAGTCACCAAGTTTTGTTGGGTAACCCGATTGGCTAAGGAGGCAGCTGCATGAATTAGTGACGAATTGGCTCCACCACCAATAATTGCTAATTTGAGATTGTAGTCTTTAGCTAATTCTACAGCTGCATTAATAGCTACTTCTACTACTCGGGTTTTCGTCCATTCTAAGCGACTGACTAACAGGATTAATTTCTCATCGTCTCTCAACCCTAATTCTTCCCGAAAAGTATTTTCACTGACTACTGGAGTATAAACATCGGTCTCAATCCCATTAGGAATCATCACAATCCGACTTAAAGGATAGTCAACTTTTTTATTCAACCATTCCACTACTGGCTCACTAACGGCGATTACATAAGGACATCTTTCAATTAAGCCTCTTAGTTGTCTAGGCGAGTAAAATAATCCGTGAATTGTTGCCACAGCAGGAATCAATAATTCTTGGCTAATTTGCACAGCAATCTTCAAGCCAGCAATAAAATGAGCATGGATTATATCTACCTGTTCATTTATTACTAATTCCCGAGTCTTGTTTAGTAACTCTAAATATTCATCTGATAAAGGGTCATCGCTTCTAAAAGGCAAATACGCTATTTCCAAACCGGCTGCTTGAAACAAATCTAATAGGGGACCGCCTCTAGTACCAATTATTACTCGAAGGCCTACTTTTACTAGGTGTTTTGCTAAGGATAATACATGAGTTTCAGTACCACCCACGTTTAATTGATCAACTAAAATTAAAACTGTCAATCCCACATCCACCACTCCTGACTCTAGCTCCCATAACATAATATGAAGGATTGTACTTAGTGGTGAAAAAAGCGCCCACATTTAGGACGCTTATCGAATAGAATGTTTTGTTTTTTTAAAGTGCAATAAAACTGTAACTATAACTAGCAGCAATACTGAAAAACCGAGAATGTAAAGCTCATTTAGTGACACTGATTGTTGTTCTACAGGATAAATTTCCCTATTCTGTTCTGGCATTCTACGGCCAAAGGCAGCTCCTTCGGCTCTATCAGGAAAAACTGGTGGAAATTCACCGTCAAATCCGCCACCCTCAGGTATAAAACGACCACCGCCTCCCATAATTCTTTGATTCATCTGATAACTTGTTCCAGTAGTAGATAATTCTCCTGTTAATTGCTTGGTAAGATTTTCAATTCTATCTTTGATAAAGGTAATCAAGTTAACAGCATTGCCGCCCATCATCGGAATGCCGCCTCGACCAGCGAACCCTTGATTATTAAAGGTACTTTGTTGACTAACAGGATTGCTGCTAATTGCTGCTTCAAATTGCTCCATGGTATAAAATTTAGTCGGGTCATTTGCCAAATAGGGTCGAATCATCGTGCCAATTCTTTGAATTTCTTGTGACAGTTCTTCTAAAGAAAACGGTCCCTCAATTACTTCCTGAATATATTGATGATATAACTCTTTATACTGAGGCACTTCTAGTAATTTGCCTAATAGTGGTCGGGATGCTAAAGTAGTTCCAGATACAGGGTTGTCGATGGGCAGTGATACGCTGCTCTGTGCACCGCCCATGCCAAAACCACCAAACGACATGTTATAGTCCCAAGGCAAAATAGTAAAGATCCCATTTTCCTCATACAGATAGTAATTGTGCTTAAATTGTCCTACATAACTGTCCAGATTGACTAAGACTGTGTTTACCGCAAAATATCGGAGAATTTGATCGATATTCAAGTATTGTTCTAGCTGTTCACCTTGATTTAAGGCTTTAATCATTTGCAATAGTTTTTCGTCGGCACCTGGTTTTAGGGTAGTCATCCGTCTAATACCGCTATAAGATTCAATCTGATCATCAATATAGACTAAATCACTGCCCTGTCCTCCCTCACCTTTATACAAAGTACCCCAGTCCCGACCAAAATACCGTTGAAGAAATGGTTCTTCAATACCTTCAACAGCTAAATACAAACCCCATAATTGATCATTTATATACAGGTTAGCATATGTGACAGCTGGTGTAGGGATTCCCATTTCTCTTAAAATTTTATAGGACAAGTACTCTCGCATAAAAGAGGGGTCACTATATGAATTATTTAAATTGAGTTTTGTTAAACCGTCTAGGTTTTGCACTTTAATGTACTGATTAAAATCTATTTTAAAGCTATAGCGCTGCGAACTACTGCTCGCTACAGAACGTAAGCTTGAATTTCCCTTGGTTCTTATACCAACATAATCAACCTTTTGACCATCAACAACAACACTGGCCACTTTATACTCTTCCGCAAGCGGATTCGCCAACATATCTGCAAAGTCATCTGGATCAATGGTTACATAGATGTCTATTACCCGATCTTGTGGGAAATAACGCTCCACATAAGCATTACTTGCTGAAACCAGCTGCCAAGGGGATTCTTCTGCAAACAGAATCCCCATTATACCTAATCCCGCTAAAACCATTAAAGAAAACATTCCAATAAACTTTCTATCCATCAAATCACCTCCCCCAGCTACCCGCCTAACTTAAACAGCTAATTCACCCGTATAACTTACTAAAACTACATTTTCTACACCTTGGAGTTGAGCTAAATAATTAACAAAGCTAGTATCAGAATTTCTTAACCGAACTTCAATAGTTAATTCAATACCTTGACCTGCTCGTACTGTTTTAGAACGAATCTGCATATTTTTTACGTCATCTGCCAAATTAGCCAAAAATTGATTTTCCGCCTCTTGGTCTTGACAGTTAGCCACGATCAAATAAGGGATTTCAGTCGTAGTTCTCCAGTTAAAGAATACCAGCATTAACCCTACAAATAAGGAACCGAAAATAGCAAGTAAATATAAGCCAGCACCGGTTACAATACCAACTGAAATAGCCCAGAATAAATAAACTATATCAGTGGGATCTTTAATGGCTGTTCTAAAACGTACAATACTAAGGGCACCTACCATACCTAAAGAGAGCACTAAATTAGAGGTAACACCCATAATAATGAAGGTAGTGATTAGGGTCATTCCGATCAAAGAAATATTAAAGTTCTTCGAATACATCACGCCATTAAAAGTCTTTTTGTAAACAGTATAAATAAACAATGAAATTAAAAAGGCTATGCCTAGCGTTAAAACTACATCAGTAATCGAAAAGCTAGATAATGACGTTTTTACAGCATTACTTTTAAATAAATCCGAAAAGGTTAATGTGTTGCCGAAATTCATTTTTAGCTCCTCCCTTTAATTAACCATATTTTCTACATAAAACATACTTAGAGACTGAAGTAATATCCCGATTTTGTAACTGGACAAGATTACAAATATGCTTAGGTAAATAATGGTCGTACTTAATTTCTAAAATTGAAAATCCTGGTTCTCCTGTGCTTACTAGAATTGTTGAAAAATCTAAGAAAGCTGTCGAGCCCATTCCGGTTTTTGGAAAGCTATCAATAGTAATCCGGATTCGTCCTGGCTCCCAGATATAAGCTTCTCGCTGATACTCAACGATGGTTTTTGGTTTAAATAATCCAGTTGCAACTTTAGCATAAAGACTTCTACAAACTGCTTCTGATCTGGTTTTTAAAAAATCATACTCCCCGGCTAGTAAAGCTTGGCATTCTGCTAAAGATAATAAAGCTGTTTCTTTGTAGCCAAAACCATTGTTTTTCACCTTTTTCTCTAAACGAATAGTGGCGGTAGAATAATCATATAATCGTATCCGATATTTCTCCCGGTCTTTCACGCCCATCAGTTTTTCATGTAGGGCACTGTTGTTGATGTCATCGAAGTAAATACTGCGGACAATATAATAACCTTTAGAACCGGTATAAGGATCCCTCTGTAAAACACTGGATATACGGCTTGAAATAGCTATTTTATCAATGTAATTAATTTTAATTTTCAATTCCTTACGATATCTACTCAGTTTTTACACCACCTTTCTCTAAATCATATTTTACCGAGAACTTTAACAAAGATCTTGGCTAAACTGTGGCAGAACTGTGGCAAAGGCCTTTTTAAACTTTAATTTTTCTGAATCTAAGGTAAAATAACAAGTGAGGTGAGCTTGATGAAAAAAAAGCTAATCTATATAGCTGATGATCAAGTAAATATATGTAATATCATTGCTACCTTCTTAGAAAAAGAAGGCTATCAAGTTCGTTCATTCTATGATGGTCGTTCTGTATATGAAGCCTTTATGACTCAACCAGCCGACTTACTAATTTTAGACATTATGATGCCTGATATGGACGGTTACGCCATTTGCTCCCTAGTTCGTAGTCAAAGCAGTGTCCCTATTATTTTCGTTTCCGCTAAAGATACGGAATTTGATAAGATTACTGGCTTAACTCTTGGCAGCGATGATTACCTAACTAAACCTTTTAGTCCTACCGAGTTAGTAGCTAGGGTGAAAAGCATTTTTCGCCGCATAGAACTGGACAAGCAAGAGAATATCAGCCCTAAAATTGTTTTCTCAGATCTAGTTCTTTGTCCAAATACAAGGCAGGCCACTATCAATCAGAAAGATATTGGGCTTACGCAAATGGAATTTGATGTTTTGTATTATTTAGCGCTCAACCGCCATAAAGCGGTTAGCCGCAATGAATTGCTGGATAAAGTTTGGGGCTTTAGCAATGAAGTTAATACCCGCGCTACCGATGATATGATTAAGCGGATCCGGAGAAAACTGGCAGAGGCTAATTCCAATGTGTTAATTAATACCGTATGGGGTTATGGTTTCATTATTAAAGATAGGGCTGAAAGTCATGACAAAAACAATTAAAGGAAGGGTCTTAAGGTACAACCTGATTGTAATAGTTGCACTTATAATTCTAACTAGCATTATTTTCAATATGTCAATTCGCTGGTATTTAAAACAAGATATGATCGATCAACTTGAGCGGATAGCCACTCTAACTGAATATGAAATATTTAGGCCAGCACCTAATATACCTGGGCTTTGGATGCTGCCTGATGCTAGAGGCAGCCGACCAAATCTAGATATAGAATTAATTCGTTATTATTTGATGTTAGAACGCTCGTTACGGGAACCTTTAACCTTGCTCAATGCCAATTACATCTTAATCGATCGCAATATGAATCGGGTTGCTTTATTCCCTGACGACTTCTTTCAAGAGGTTACTCCTTCTGCTGCTCAAGTCCTTGCTGAGGTAACCAAGCTAACTGATTTTTCAGGTGAAACCTACCTTGATTTTTCGGTAGCTGGCCAAGAATATATTGCTTTAGTCAAACCAATCGAAAATCGCCTTACCAACTTAGGCTGGCTAATTATTTTTTCACCTATTGGCAAAATCCAACAGATTCAATTAAGCATTAATCTAATATTATTTGCAATTTTGCTTTTTACATCATTAATCGCCATGCTGATTTCATCCTTACTAACCAAAAAAATCACTACCCCATTTTCCATTTTAACAAAACATATTCGGGGAATTGCGGAACGAAATTTTGGTGAAAAAATTGAACTTCCAGTTTACCAAGAACTAGAAGAATTAGTTAGCAGCATTAACTTAATGTCAGAAAAACTAGCTAGCTATGACCAAGCAGAAAAAACCTTTTTTCAAAATGTATCGCATGAGCTTAGAACCCCACTAATGTCCATGCAAAGTTATGCGGAAGGCATTCAACATTCACTAGTAGAGCCAACTGTGGCTGCCAATATTATTGTAGAAGAATCTCACAGAATGGCTCAGCTGATCGAGGAATTATTATATCTATCACGCTTAGATACTATTGAAGAAAACTTTAATATGCAGGATGTTTCGGTAAATGACTTTTTAGCTTCTTGTGTAGAACGTTGTTATGGAGCAGCAATCAGCCAGCAAGTAACCTTAGAAGTTAATTACTTGCCAGAAGATCAAACTATTGTTATTGACCCAACCAAGCTAATCAGGGCATTCACCAATATAATTACTAATTGTCTGAGATACGCTGATACAGTAGTTCAGATTTCTGCCGCTGTTGAAGATAATCACCTAGTTATTCGAATTGCCGACGATGGATCTGGTTTTGAAGAACATGAAATTGAGAACTTATTCAATCGCTTTTATAAAGGTAAAAAAGGAAGTTTTGGTTTAGGCCTAGCTATTAGCAAAAATCTAGTCCTGCGGCATAAGGGAACTATTTCTGCCTGTAACACTGATTCTGGAGCCTTGTTTACTATTACTTTGCCGTTACCGGATAAAAATACCACAGTATAAATATACAAAAAGTCAATTTATTCCTTGCATAAAAATGCAATAGATGCTACAATTAACTTATTATAATTCTTATAATCCAGAACTTGAAAGGTGGAAATATCTTGAAAAAGACTGCATTTGTATTATTAGTTCTTTCTTTAATGTTAACTATGACCGCTACTAGCATTGCTGCTAAACCTGTGCTCAAAGTGGGAACAGAAGCTACTTTTGTTCCATTTGAAACAGTAGATGAAAAAACAAACGAAGTTATTGGCTTTGATGTCGATCTAATGAAAGCCATTGGAGACATCATTGGCTATGAAATTCAATTCTATAACATGGGATGGGATGGATTAATTCCTAGTCTGCTCAATGGCAATATTGATGTAATTGCAGCTGGTATGACTATTACAGAAGACAGAGCCAAGGTAGTTAACTTCTCCGACCCATATTTTGAATCCGTTTTAACTATTGTAGTTAGAAAAGATAATAATACTATTAAAGGTTTCGAGGATCTAGAGAACAAAACAATTGCTGTTCAATTAAATACTACAGGAGACTTTGTTGCCGAAGAAATTGCTGGTGCAAGAATCGCTCGCTATAATACAGCACCTGAAGCATTACAAAATGTTGCCATGAACGCTGCCCATGCCTCAATTATTGACTTACCTGTTGCTGAAACTTATCTAGCCAAAAATCCAAATGCGCCATTAAAACACTTAGGTGCAATTGCCATGAATGAATTTTTTGGTCTAGCACTTAGAAAACAGGATACCGATTTATTAAAGCAAATCAACGCAGCTCTTGCTCAAATTAGAGCAGATGGTACTTATCAGCAAATTATGGATAAGTGGTTCTAAACTAGAAGTATACCACTAAGAGTGCTGTCCTATCTTAGGCGCACTCTTTTCGTTTTGAGGAGGATTAATTATGGATTTTGATTGGCAAGTTGCCTGGAACTCAGTACCTTTCTTATTACAAGGTGCTTGGCTAACAATTCAGCTAACTACAATTGCCGTATTCTTTGGAATTATCTTAGGTACTATTACCGCCTTATTGCGTTTAACTAAGAGCCCATTTAAATACTTAGCAATTGCTTATACTGATTTCATGCGGGGTACTCCACTGTTAGTCCAAATTTTTATCATTTATTACGGATTTCCGCCACTAATTCAAAGACCAATTCCAGCTTATATAGCAGCTGTAATCGCCCTTAGTTTAAATAGTGGCGCTTATGTAGCAGAGATTATCCGTTCTGGTATTCAATCCATTGAAATCGGTCAAACTGAGGCTGCCCTTTCCCTTGGCTTGACTTATCGTCAAACTATGCGGCATATTATTTTGCCTCAAGCCTTTAAACGGGTCATTCCACCGTTAGGTAATGAGTTTATCGCCTTATTAAAAGACTCTTCCCTAGTATCAGTCATTGCCTTGGAAGAACTGGTACGAAAAGCCCAAATCGTAATTGGTCGGAATTTCCGTCCTTTCGAAACCTATTTTGTAGTAGCAATTATGTTTTTAATTATGACCGTTTCAATTTCGCAATTAGTTAGCTACTTAGAGCGACGTTTAAAGGTAGGTGAGTAATATGCCAATTATTCAAGTTAAAGACCTGCATAAAAAGTTTAAAAGTCTAGAAGTACTAAAAGGAATTTCTACGGAAATCCATCGAGGAGAAGTAGTTGTAGTTATTGGTCCGTCTGGCAGTGGTAAAAGTACTTTTCTTCGCTGTCTAAATTTTTTGGAAACACCAACATCAGGTCAAATTTTCTTTAACGGTGAAGAAATTATTCCCAATAAAAATTTGAATGTGATCCGGCAAGAAATGGGTATGGTTTTTCAGCGGTTTAACCTATTTCCTCATATGAAAGTAATCGATAATGTTACCCTTGCACCAATGAAGGTTCGCGGCCTTGCTGAAGCAGAAGCAATTGAACGAGCCTATACCTTATTAGATAAAGTAGGTCTACGAGATAAAGCAGATAGCTATCCAGAACAATTATCTGGCGGACAACAACAACGGGTGGCTATTGCTCGAGCTCTCGCCATGCAGCCGCAAGTAATGCTATTTGATGAACCAACCTCTGCTTTAGACCCAGAAATGATTGGTGATGTATTAGATGTAATGAAAGAATTAGCTAAAGAAGGCATGACCATGGTAGTTGTTACCCATGAAATGGGATTTGCTCGTGAAGTTGGGGATCGGGTATTTTTCTTAGATCAGGGTCTCTTACTTGAAGAAAATACTCCCGCGCAGTTATTTACTAATCCTCAACATCCCCGTACAAAAGAGTTCTTAAGTAAAGTACTGTAATAAAAAAACTATGCAGATTTATTTCTGCATAGTTTTTTCTTTAAACTTAATTTCTCGCCAATCTGGACCCTGCACTACAAGGTCTAAGGAATTATATAAAATCCGTGAAGCTAAGCGGGATCCTACTCGTACTTCCAGTTCCTCCAAATTAAAATTCGTGGTAAACACTGTTGGCTTATAAGCATTTAAGCGACCATCAACAATAATTAGTAGTTTTTCTAAAGCCCAATCTGATTCTCGCTCACTGCCTAAATCATCCATCACCAACAAATCTACGGTCAATAATCGCTCTAAATCGCCACGTCCTTGACGAATATTCTCTAACAGTGTCGGAATATGGGCAAAGGCTACTGTATTCTTATCTTTTAAATCATTAATAATTGCACAGGCTAAATGAGTTTTACCACGCCCAGATTTACCGCATAAGACAAGTCCTCGTCCATCAGTAATTTTAGAAAAATGAGTGCTAAATTGTTTACAGCGAGTATAAGCATCTTTATTAAAACTCTCTACCCGAAAATTGCTAAAAGTATGATTTTGTAAAGCAGCTGGTAAAACCGGTCCAGGGATTGTATCAACTCGAATCTGATCAATCCGACTTCTGATTTCCTGTTGTTGTTTAATAGCACATTGGCAATCTGTTGTTAACCACATACCTTTACCAAAACTAGGCGGCATGGGAAAAGGATGTAAACGATAAATTTTGTTATATGCTTGTCCACACTTTTCACATTTTAACCCAAAGGAATCAGGATAGAAACGTCTAACACCGTTTCTAATCATCCACGAAGGAGAAGAATCCTTCCACTGCTGACGTTCTTTGAGTATATTGATAGTCTTTGCCAAACACTTGTCTACTACTTTGAACCGCACCAGTTTTTCCTCCTTTAGCGTGGTGGCTACTATTCCCTTGTTGGCCCTGCCAATAGGCTCTAAAGGCTGACTCCGTCGTTATTCCATGTAATAACCAATCTTGAATAATTCCCCATAAATAATTAAACGAAATTCTTTTAGGTTGACCCTGTAAGTTTCGACGCTTTTGTTCTTGACTAGTCCTTAAAATTGCACAACCAATTACAAATGGTGACATACCTTCATCATATGCTTGATATAACTTTTCCCGTTGAGCCCCAGAAAGTGGCCCAATTTGCATTTGATACAATTGTAATACATCGTGCATATCTGGATGTTCCACTTTTGAACAACACCTCCTATAATAGGTGATTATTCTTATTGGTGATAATGCCCTATTTCAGATAAACACGGTGAACCCGATCCGTTAGCATACAGGTAATCTCATAACTAATCGTATTTAACCAGTCTGCCCACTGATCCACAGTAATACTTTGATCGCCTTGACTGCCAATCAAAGTAACTCGATCGCCTACTTGAACCGCACAATCACCTACATCCACCATGCAATAATCCATAGTTATTTTTCCAACAACAGGGAAACGTTTGCTATTAATTAAAACCTGGGCTTTATTACTTAATAGGCGAGACATTCCATCAGCATAGCCAATCGGCAAGGTAGCAATGGTTGTTTCTCTCCAAGTCACATAATTATAACCATAGCTTACGCCTGTACCAGCCGGAACCCGCTTTACTTCTACTACTTTGCTATGCAGAGATAAAGCTGGTTTTAATTCCAAAGGCCGGTGATGACTAGGATATAACCCATATAAACCAAGACCAACGCGGACTAAATCCAAATGAGTTTCTGGTAGCAGCATGGTTGCCGCTGTATTAGCACAATGTTTAATGGGAATATGAATACCTGCCTTCTTAAGCTCTAATAATAGCCAGGAAAACTTTTGCCATTGTAACTTTACGTATTCTCCTTCAGGTTCATCTGCAGTAGCAAAATGAGTAAAAATGCCTTGAACTTCGATACCAGGTAAATTCCGCACTTGCTGAATGAACTTCAAACCTTGTTCAGGCGGTAATCCAGTTCTACCCATACCAGTATCAATCTTTATATGAACTCTCGCATTTTTTCGCAATCTAACTGCAATATTAGATAAGGCCTGGGCTATATCCCATTGAGAAACAGTAATTACTAAATCCTTGGCGACACATGTTTCTAACTGTGAGCTAATTAAACCGCCTAAAACCAAAATTGGGGCTGCAATACCAGCTCTGCGTAAGCGAAGTCCTTCTTCTGGCATAGTAACCGCTAACCAAGAAGCACCGTTAGCTAGTGCTGTTGTAGCGACTTCAATATCACCATGACCATAAGCGTTAGCCTTAACCACTGCTAACAACTGACAATCAGCACCAATAGCCGCCTTCAGCTGCCTGACATTATGAGCTACATTATTTAAATCTATCTCAGCCCAAGTTGGCCGATCTATGCCTCGCATTCTTTTCACTCCAATTAAAAGTTCATGTTCTTTATAATAGCTTGTCTTCTAAGGTAAAATCTGAGGCAACACCTGTAAAAGGTCAGAGGCAATTACACTCCGACCGCTAACACCAGATTTTAAAATTTGGTCAGCTGCCTTACCATGAATATAGACACCAGCAACTGCTGCTAAATATGGATCCATCCCTTGACCAAGCAAAGCCCCAATTATTCCAGAAAGAACATCTCCTGTACCAGCTGTAGCTAAAGCTGCATTACCAGTACTATTTAAATAAACCCGGCCATTTCCAGCAATTACGGTAGGTGCCCCTTTTAAAACCAGATTAACACCTAACTGTTGAGCTGTTTCACTAGCAAGCTCAATTCGATTTTGATTTATTGCTGCTGGTTCTGAATCAATTAACCGAGCTAATTCACCTGGATGAGGTGTAAATACCCACCGACGTTTAATGGAAACAGGAATATTTGCTAAGCAAGTCCGATCAGTTAGATTATTAATACCATCGGCATCTAGTAATAAGGGGCCTTGCCAATTGTTAATGAGAGACTGAACTACTTGTTCTAACTGAGGGCTACGACCTAAACCTGGACCAAGTATCAAAACATCTTTGCCAGGTAATAAATTAAGTAGTGGTTCGATACTTGCAGTATCAAAATAACCGGAGGAAGATAATTCTGGAATAGGATGGATGATTATTTCACTTGGAGTGTATCGTGATGCAATACTCTGTGGAACAGCTAGCGTTACCAGACCTGCACCAGTACGTAACAAGGCCATAGCAGTTAGATAAGCTGCACCTGCGTAAGCAGCACAGCCAGCCACCACTAAACAATGACCAAAAGTTCCCTTATGACCCCACGCTGGTCGACTAGGTAATAAATCTAAAACTCGCTCAGTCGTCTGATAACGTTTAATGTGTCTAGCAAGACTATGTGGGATACCAATGTCCACTAGTTTTATTTTACCACAATATTCTCGTCCTGGGTATAATAATAAACCAGTTTTTAAAAAGCCTAAGGCCACTGTTAAGTCTGCTCGAATAGCACTTCCTTCAACCATTCCAGTAGTAGCATTTAAACCAGAAGGTAAATCAACGGATACCACCGGAGTCCGACAGTTATTCACTAAATTAAAAATTTCTGCTGCTATTCCTTTTGGCTGACCTGAAAAGCCAGTACCATACAAAGCATCAATAATCAAATCTTGTAAATTCAGTGTCACTTTTAACTTCGCTAACGATCTCTGAGTAATTTGATGAACTTCACCTTGCAACCGTAAAAATATTTCTAAGTTTTGCCGACACTCAGGACTAAGCTCTTTTTCTTCGCCCAATATATAAACCTTCACTTTAACTTTACGGTTTAATAAATGGCGGGCAACAACTAAACCATCGCCACCATTATTACCTTTACCTACCATAATGATGATCCGCTTATCAGTCAGATCGCCATATTCTTGTTCTAACTGGTTTACAACAGCTACGCCAGCATTTTCCATTAACACTAAGCTAGGAATTTTAAGTTCCTCAATCGCTTTGGCATCTATGGCCTGCATTTCCGCTCCAGTTAAAACAAACATTTTACTCCTCCCCCACAGCTATTGCATACGCGATTGCTGTCGTCCGATTATGAGATAAGCTTAGATGAATTTCGTTGATTCCTCGTTCATTTGCAATTTCCTGAGCCCGATCAAATAGTTGAACGATTGGCTTAGCCCACTGATCCTTCCCAATCTCAATTTGTTTAAAACTTACTCCCCGCTGCCATCCCGATCCAAGAGCCTTCATCACTGCCTCTTTAGCAGCAAAGCGAGCTGCCCAGGATTGGGCAGCTTTCCCTTGAAGAATCTTTTGCTCGTGTTTGGTAAATATTTTATCTTTAAAACGGTCTTTCTCTAAAGCTTGGGCGATGCGGTAAATCTCGATTATATCGACACCACAGCCTTTTACCACCTGAACCATGGTCTTAAACTCCTTGTTCTTGCTTGATCACTTCCGCCACTTGCTCTACTACATCAGCAAGTAAATCTTGATTAGGATGTTCACCCATTACTCGAATTAATGATTCTGTACCGGAAGCACGCACAAATATTCTGCCCTGTTCACCAAATTTTTCTTCTGCGGCCATTATGGCTGCTTTAATTTGTGCATTTTGATCCCAGCCATTTTTATTGGCAACTGGCACATTAACCAACAGTTGTGGAAAAACTGGCATAACCTTAGCTAGTTCCGATAATTTTTGTCCCTTAGCCTGTAAAACAGCTAATAATTGTAACGCGGTTAAAACCCCATCACCTGTAGTATTATGTTCTAAAAAGATCACATGACCAGATTGCTCACCGCCTAAAACTAGGCCTTTTTCTAACATAGCCTCTAAAACATAGCGATCACCGGCTGCTGTTAAAACTAATGAGCCGCCATGCTCTTTTAAAACCTGTTTTAAGCCTCCGTTACTATAAACAGTGGCCGCTACACTGTTATTAGCCAACTTATTATTATCCAATAAATAAAGACCACAAATCGCTAAAATATGATCACCATCAACTAAGTTACCCAATTCATCAACAGCTAAAACCCGATCGGCATCACCATCTAAAGTAATCCCAAGATCGGCACCAGTCTCTAAAACTAACTTTTGAATTTGCTCTGGATAGGTAGAGCCGCACTGCGCATTAATATTAATTCCATTAGGCTGGTGATTAATCACAGATACTTTTGCCCCTAATTCTTCAAAAACTACTGGAGCTACTTCTGAGGCCGCCCCATTAGCACAATCAAGAGCAATATGTAATCCAGTTAAATCAATGTCCACTGTACTTAATAAAAACTCTTTATAAAGCTGTACCGCATCAGTGGCCTGGCTAACTCGTCCGACTTGGCCTCCAATTGGTCGGCGTAAATCTTGACTGTTTAGCAAAGCCTCTATTTCATCTTCTGTTTCATCTGATAATTTATAGCCTGTGCCAGCAAAAAACTTAATTCCATTATCCTCAACTGGATTATGCGAAGCAGAAATCATCACACCAGCATCAGCTGATAACTTTCTTGTTAAATAAGCAACAGCAGGCGTTGGCACTACGCCTAATAAAATAACATCTGCGCCTACAGAAGTGATTCCGGCAACCATTGCAGCTTCCAACATTGAGCCAGAAATTCGAGTATCTTTTCCAAGTACAATTACGGGTCTTTCTTTCTCTTTACTTAATACTGTTGCGCCTGCCCGCCCTAACTCAAAAGCCAACTCAGGAGTTAAATCTTGGTTAGCCACTCCCCTAACCCCGTCGGTTCCAAATAGTCTGTCCATTAATATCAAAATCCTCCTCTGAGCAATCTAGATCATGATTACTTCCTTATTTCCTTTTATACCCTCTGTTTCAGTCGGTTCCTCTATTAGTTCCTCTATCGGTACTTCTTCACTTAATTCTTCGGGTTCCTCCCAGAATAGTTTTTCGTGAGACGGCGGTGTTTCTTTGGTGACTGCTTGTAAAACAACTAAAATTTCCTCTGGATTAAAACTGACACCTTCAACTACCGTACCTTTCTGATCTACAGCCCGGACAGGAAAATTTCCTTCAATTCGGTTAGCACCATGAACAAGGCCGACATAAACTACTACTTGATGAATCTGGTCTATAATACTGCGAGCTGCTCGAACTCGCACTACCTCTGTATAAGGTAATTGACTTTCGAATGCCTGATCCGGCTCCAGTCCAATAGCTGCAATATAAATAGGAAAATCCTTCTCTAAAATCTTCTCCATCTTTAGCTGAATCCATCTAGGATTAACACTTACCAAATCAGCTCCTGTAGGAACATTCACATCTAAACTATATGTCCCCTCACCTTCAATAGCGTTCCTCACATCTACAAAAGCTTTCAGATCCCGTTCAGCAACTGCCAACCAAGATGAACGACTACGTAAAGTGATTTTGACTGGTTCTGGTTCTTCAGTTAAGGCAAAATCTTCTGGTATATTACGTACTTCAACTGGAATAGTGAATGTTTTCTCGTTAGAGGCCACACGAATATTCCCGCCAGCTAGTAACCATAGAATAACTGCTAAGAATAAAGCAAAAAACCTTAAATATAAATCTTCATCTTTAATAATCCGCTTAAACCATCTTTTGAACTGCGACCAAAATTGCTGCCATTTCATTATTTAACCCTCCTAAACAAAAAGGGCTGCTCATGCTTAGTTAAATAAGCCTGTAACTGTTCCGTTAATCTGCTCTCTGTTAAGTAACGTCGTAGCTGACCGCTCACTGCTAAAGAAATCGCCCCAGTTTCTTCCGATACCACAACAACTAAGGCATCTGTTTGTTCCGAAAGTCCTAACGCCGCCCGATGTCTAGTTCCTAATTGACTATCTACGTAGCTTTCAGTCAAAGGGAAAAAACAGGCAGCTGCTTGAATCCGATCATCCCGAATAATCACTGCACCATCATGTAAAGAAGTATTCGGTTCAAAAATATTAGTCAATAATTCCTCGCTTAATAAAGCATCAAGTGCAATTCCCGTTTCTATGTATTCTTGCAAGCCTGTTTCTCGTTCAATTACAATTAAAGCACCTATCCTACGACTGCTTAAGCTTAATGCTGTCTGAACTACTGTGTTGATCAAGTGCTCCGCCTCATCTTTGGGTGACGGGGTAAATTTGGCAAATAATTGTCCGCGGCCAATTTGCTCTAGAGCACGACGGAGTTCTGGATAAAAAACTACTGGCAAAGCTACGAAAATGGCGGTTATCACTTTTTCCAATAACCAACTGACTGTCTGAAATGCCAATGCCCGTGCTACTACATTGGCCACAAAAATAACTGCCAGACCTTTAATCAAAGTAGTAGCACGGGTGCCGCGAATAACATTCATCAACTTATAAAGCACATAAGCAACAATAAAAATATCTATTACATCAAGAACAGAAAACCTCACCTATGTTAACTCCTTTGAGCTAACATCTCTTTTATATCAGCTAATGTTAGCTCCTCATCTAAAATAATAGTTTCAATCCCTATTTCTTCTGCTGAACCATCATTTACAGGATCATCACCTATCATCAAGCAATCTTTAGGATCAACTGCAATTTTCTCACAGATTTCTTCAAAATAGCGTAGGTTAGGTTTACAAGCATGCATATTGTCGGCACTAGTGATTAAATCATACGGAAAATCAGCAATGTTCGCCCACTTCAACCGCTCCACTATGGCTATCTCTGGGAACAATGGATTAGTGGCTATTACTACCTTTAAGTTCTTAGCAAAGGCTAATTCGACAATTTCTCGAGCTATTGGATTTGCTTTGGCCAAATATGACAGTTTAGGAAATTCTTCATGGTAATAGCGATCAAATTCGGCAATCAATTTAGGATCCAAATTAGTGTTGCAGAAAAAGTCTTCGCTAAAAACCTGAATATTTGTTCGCTCCAGATCCTCATTAGCCAACATCACATCTGTGGAAGCTAATAATTGTTTGATAAACACTTCAGGGGCAATCCATTGCTCAAAATGTAATGAAATACCGTTAAAGTATTCATGTAGCAAAGTGTCGAAACTAGTCTCCAACAAAGTGCCGTCCAAATCAAAAAGTACTGCTTTCACGGATATCCTCCTAGCGATTCTTATTCATTGCTTCAACCCATACTTGTTCTGCCGCAGCAGTAGCCACGCCAAACTTGCCTAAACTTGCTTCGATTGCAGCTAATGTTGTTAACATATCTAATGGTGTAGCATAACCCATGTGACCAATCCGGAATGTTGTAGTAGCTAATTTACCCTGGCCACCAGCTAACTCAACTCCATAGTTAAAGTAGAGGTTTTTGAGAAAATCACCAATATTATCTATTTCTGGCACTACCGCTGTAACAGTAGTCGAAGCCCAACGCTCCTCTACTAATAACTTCAAGCCTAACGCCTGAATACCTGCTCGGATCATATCACGAAGTAAATAATGGCGAGCAATAATATTATCTAAGCCTTCAGCTTCTATTAAGTCAAGGGCTTCTTCAATCGCGAAGAAGTTAGAAAGATTTGGTGTGTAAGGCGGCTGTCCTTTTAATAACATCTCTTCATAAGTTAATAAATTAAAATAAAAGCGTGGTGACTTAATTTCTTTCATCCGTTCTTTAGCACGTTCAGAAACACTAATAAATGCTAATCCTGGTGGTGTTAATAAACATTTTTGTGAAGCTGTACATACTATATCTATTCCCCAAGCATCAGTTTCTAAATAACTGCCCCCTAAAGAGCTAACAGCATCTACAACTAATAAAGCATCTGAATTGGCAACTG
>JAAYMV010000007.1 GCA_012521185.1 Bacillota bacterium | reverse complement strand
GATCTAATGTTAAATATATATTTAATGGCCTGAATGTAGGAGGAGCTGTTGGGAGTTACGTATTCAAAATCCCCAATGAACAGGATGGTGAGACTATGTTTCGTTTTACTACTAAAGACGTGTATGTTAACAAGGAAGTAAAACAGTTTAAGATTGTAGAACATCCAGGAGCCTCAGCAATATTAGTTGTTAATGATGATAAAGTATTGTTAGTTGAGCAGTATCGGCCAGCTGCTAATCGATTCATGTTAGAAATACCGGCAGGAAATAGAAGGTTAGAAGAATCGCCCTTAGATTGTGCTAAGCGCGAGTTAGAGGAAGAAACAGGTTTTAAAGCAGAAACTTGGAAAAGTCTAGGAGTCATTTATCCAACACCAGGATATACCAGTGAAGTTTTAAATTTATATTTAGCAGGAGGATTATTTGAAGGTGAACAACGTCTAGAGGAAGGAGAAGAACTAGAGGTAAAATGGTTGCCACTAGATTCTGTGGAAACCATGATTGAAGATGGTCTAATTTGTGATGCGAAGACTATCATTGCGATTTATAAGTATATTTTAAGTAACCGGTAGGGTTAAGAGAATAAGACTAGAATAATTACATCAGTGCGTTAGAGCACTGATGTTTTTTTGTTAATAATTATGAGATCATTTTCTGAAGTTATCTTGTATTTTTGCCACAATTTACTAATATATAACCTAAGTGGGGGGATTGAAATGTTAGAATTGAAAAACAAAGAAAAACGTGTTTTTTTTGATCGGTTGTTAGGTATTGTCATTGAACCTGATGCGACATTTAAAGATGTAGTAAGTAAACCTGATTTATTGTTACCGTTTCTGATTGTTTTATTGATTAGTCTTGCTGCAGTTCCAGTAAGTATGGCTGCCTTAGAGCAAATAAGCCACACTTTGCCAGAAAATGTTGATCCTGGGGCGATTGCTAATATTGGACCAGCAATTTTAATTGTGCAAGTGATTCTTGGCTTATTGCTAGCAATGTTATTTAGAGCAGTAGTGTATTTAATTGTTGGTGCGATAATGGCTTCGAAAGTTAGTTTTAAAACTAGTTTTGTTATCGCTGGTTATTTGAATTTCCCAATTTTAATCTCGAATCTAATCTCTTTTGTAACCTTTAAGCTAAATGGAACAGTAGCTAATCTTACCTTAAGTTTTATTTTGCCACCTGAGCAATATACCTCGAAGCTTGGGGTTTTCCTTGCAAACATTAATCCGTTTACCATTTGGTTCCTGGTATTAAGTACATTTGCTCTAAGCCACTTATGGTCAACAAGTAGAAAAAAATCATTTGTAATTACCCTAGTAATGTGGTTATTAGTAGTAGGGATTAATGTTATCTTTGCTGGCTAATGATTGTTCGGATTAATTAACGGCGAAAGAGGTGCAATTATGTCTCGTAGTAAAAAATTATTAGCATTATTAATTATAGTGGTCATTGTTGGAGTTGGTGTTGTAGTTAGTTTATTATCTGGTAAAGCTGAGCCTAAAGGCGCTACGGTAGAAACTGCTACAGTTGCCTTAGATGATTTTACAATTACTGTTACAGGATCTGGTTTAGTGGAAGGTATCGAATCCAAAGAGGTTCGAGCTAGTGTTGGGGGACGCGTTGAACAGGTATTGGTCGACGAAGGTGAGTTTGTTACTATTGGACAAATTATTGCTGTTTTGGATAAACGGGATTTACAATCCCAATTACAAACTGCGAAGGCGAGTTTAGCTAGCATTCAAGCGGAAGTAAATCAATTAGAGAGTGAAATTGATTGGGATTCCATTGAGGAATCACTTCCTGTGAAACAGGCTAAATCCCAATTAACTGCTGCTCAAGCTAGATTGAATGAAGTATTGCAAGGCGCTACTCCTGCTCAATTAGCTCAAGCAGAAAATGCAGTTGTTGAGGCTTCTTTAGCTTTAGAACAAGCAGAAGCAAACTTAGCGAAAATGGAGCGGCTATATTTTCAACAAGCTATTAGTCGCCAGCAGCTGTTAGATGCTGAACATAGTTATACGTTAGCAAAACAGCGTTATGAAAATGCAGTTAATCAATTGGAGATTCTCAAGAGTGGACCAACTAAAGAACAAGTTGCGGTAGCTGAAGCCCAGCTTAATGATGCGAAGTTAGCTGTTATTTCAGCTGAGCGACAAGCTCAGTGGAAACAAGATTCGTTGGTTGTTGCTAAAGAGCGGTTATTACAAGCAGAGAATAATGTTGCTTTAATTGAAGAACAGTTAACAGAAACAGATGTAACTACACCTTACCAGGGAATGGTTACCAAAAAACTAGTTAGTCCAGGGGTTTATTTAACAGCTGGTACTCCAGTTATCGAAGTAGCTGATTTATCACGGTTAGTAGTGGTAGCTCGCATTGATGAAGTGGATGTTACTTCGGTAGTCGTTGGTCAAGAGGTTAAAATCACTAGCGATGCCTTTGTTGGTGATGAATTTTACGGTGTGGTAAAGAGAATTGCTCCTCAACCAATCTATGAAGGCAAAGTTGCCAAATATAATGTAACTATCGAACTTGAAAATCCGCCTGAAGGCCTTAGACCGGGGATGAATGCGGATGTAGAGATTATTACTCTAAAGCGGCAGTCTTTAGTAGTCCCAATTCATGCGGTAGTGACTACGACTACTTCTGATGCTGTTCCTGCATCAACAGGCGAAGCTACCAAAGCTGTCTTTGTAGTGCGTGATGGTAAAGCTGTTAAAGTGCCTGTTAAAACTGGAGAAACCAGTTTAACAGTTGTAGAGGTGCTAGAAGGTCTTAATCCAGGTGACCGGATTGTTACTGGCAGTTACTATACCTTACAAAGACTTAAAGATGGGGATCCAGTAAATTATTCTGATTCAGTAGGGGATGGCCAATGATTAGGGTTAGTAATCTATCCAAAGTCTATGATACAGGAAGTGTGGCAGTTCATGCTTTACGTAATGTAGATCTAACCGTTAAGTCTGGAGAATATGTTGCGATTATGGGTCCTTCTGGTTCTGGAAAATCTACGTTGATGAATATTTTAGGTTGTTTAGACCAACCCACTGCTGGAGAATATTTTCTTGATGGTGTGGCAGTTAATACTTTACCAGAACAAGAGCTGGCCAGAATTCGGAACCGTAAAATAGGTTTTGTTTTCCAGAACTTTAACCTATTAGCCCGTACCCCAGCTGTAGCTAATGTGGAAGTACCACTGGTTTATAGTGGTGTGCCTCGTAAAGAGAGACGTGAACGAGCATTGGCTGCTTTAGAAATTGTCGGATTAGGGTCTCGTGCCTCGCATAAGCCTAATGAATTATCTGGCGGAGAAAGACAGCGGGTAGCTATTGCACGGGCAATCATTAATGAACCAGCAATTATTTTAGCAGATGAACCAACTGGTGCTTTAGATTCTAAATCAGGTAATGAAGTATTAGCTTTGTTAGAACGTTTACATCAGCAAGGAATGACTATCTTAGTGGTAACCCATGACCGGGATGTAGCTGAACATACGGAGAAAATCTATCATTTCCGTGATGGGGAGATCGTTGATTATGAAGTAGTAGAGGATCGAAAAATTGCTGTTTCCCAGTGGACGAAGGTAGGGGATTAACATGGGTCTTTGGGAGTGTTTTTCATTAGCGATAAATAGTCTAAGAGTTAATAAACTCCGTTCCGCCTTAACCTTACTAGGCATTGTTATCGGTGTAGCTTCTGTTATTACCATGGTTAGTATGGGTGAAGGTGCTCAACAGTTAGTATCCGGGGAAATTAGCAGTTTAGGTGCTAATTTAATTTGGATTCAGCCGGATTATGCAAATACAGAGGTGCAAAAAGGTAATTATAAACAATTATCTTTACAAGAAGTTGATTTAATCGCTTCGCTGGCACCTGATTTGTCAGCTTATTCTCCACAGATTGCCTATGGACAGCAAGCACGTTATCAAAATCAAGCACAGGATATTACCATAGGTGGAGTAAATGAGCAGTATTTGACAATTCGTTCCTTAGAAATGGAGAGCGGACGGTTTATCTCTGAATTAGATAATCAACTAGCCAGAAAGGTTGTTGTTATTGGTAAAGGCATTGCTGATCAGTTATTAAAAGACCTTGATCCTATCGGTGCTACCATCAAAATTGGGGATCAACAGTTTGTAGTGATTGGAGTTTTGGCAAAGGAAACCAGCACCAATTTTACTACAGATAACACTACTGGTGATAATTATGCCTATATTCCAATTACGACAGCTATTCGGCTGACAGGTTACACCAGCGTACCGATAGTTTTTGGGCAAACGGCTGATGCACGTAGAATGTCAGCAGCCCGGACTCAATTGGAGCAGGCCTTAGTAACAGTGCGGGGAACGGACCATCGGATGCGTGTTGATTCGCAGGATGATATGATTGAATTATTTAGCACGATTACTAGTGTCTTTACAGCTATCTTAGCAGGAATCGGTAGTATTTCTTTGTTAGTCGGTGGAATTGGTGTTATGAATATAATGCTTGTTAGTGTTACAGAACGTACCAGGGAAATTGGAATTCGTAAGGCATTAGGTGCTCAGAAGGGAGATATAATCAAACAATTTTTGATAGAATCAATTGTTTTATGCTTACTGGGCGGGGTGTTCGGGATTATATTTGGTTCGTTAGGTTCGGCGTTAATTGCCTCCTTCGCACCCTGGTCATCTGTTTTGTCATGGTTTAGTGTATTTCTAGCAGTAAGTTTTTCTACTTTAATTGGGTTAATTTTTGGCGTGTATCCAGCATATAAAGCAGCCCAGCTCGATCCAATTAATGCCTTGCGTTATGAATAAAGTTGAAGGGAGTATTAGCATGCACAAAATCAAACCACGATTAGCTGTTTGTCTTGCTTTGCTGTTTGGTTTAGTTATTTGTCCACTCGTATGGGGAGCAGACAGTGTAGAGCAAGAACTAATGATAGATTTGGAGTTCGTTCGTCAACAAGCGTTAGTCGGGAATAGAGATTATTTACAAGCTGAACTAGATTTAGAGCTTGCCAGAATTCAGTTGACTAGTGCCGTAGCTGATAATTTGCAAAGAGCATCAGTAGTCAACGTAAAACAGGCTGAAAGTAATTTTAAAGCAGCAGAACGTAATTTGGAGATTGCTGCCAAAAATGCACAGTTAGATGGAGAGATTAAGTATTATAATTTCGTGAAAGCAGAACGACAAGTGGCGATTGCGAAAGATGCTTTAGAGCAGGCTAAGGAACAGATGCGGATTATTAAAGTAAAACATGAAGAAGGTATGGCAACAAACCTTGATCTGCGACAAGCTGAACAAATGTATTTACAAAGTTCCAATAGCTATCAAAGTGCTGTGAAAAATTTAGCCTTGGCTCGGGCACAATTAAATAGTGTGCTTGGTTTAGATTTAGCTCAGCCTTTCCAAGTGGCTGATCAAGACTTTAGTTATACGCCTTTAGATTTGTCATTAGATCAGGCTCTGAAGTTGGCTCTAGCCAATAATAGCATGCTGATAGAGTTACAGGAGCAGTTAGAAATTGCTAAATTAGATGAAAAAGCGGCCGATAATGATTTTACCGCTCCCTTAGTGGCGCAAACGAAAACTTTGCAGCGGGAAAAACTAGAATTAAGAATTGCCAGTTTAAATGATCAAATTTATTTACAGACAGTAGAATTATGGAATAGTGTTCAGGCTTTAAATTCTAACTATTTGGCTAGTCTAGTGGCAGTTGAAATTGCTGAAGAAAATTATCGGATAATTCAAGTACGATTTGAGGATGGCTTGGAGATTCCAGTAAATCTATTAAGTGCACAGATAGAGCTAGACCGGGCAACCCAACAGGCTTTAAATAGTTTGTTTGACTATAATGTGGCTAAAAGCCAATTACTCATTAATATTGGGTATAAATAGTAGGAGTGATAACAACAGTGAAACTTTTAGCTAAAGCACTAAAAAAAGCTTTACTTGGCAGTGTTTGTCTATTATTACTGTTTAGTTTTACTGTGACAGTAGCGTTAGCAAATGCCGCAGAAGTAGAGCTGATAGACCTGTTGGAGTTAGCATTAAAAGAGAATTCGCAAGTAAAAGATGCTTTGATAGAATTAGAAAAAGCTACAGTTAATTGGCAGGCCAGCACTGGTCAGATCAAACCGCAAATAGGTATTGATGGCAATTTCATTCGGGCTTACATGCCTTTACAAGTTTACCAAGACAATACAATCGATTATTGGAATGCAGAAGTGGCAGCCAAGTTATCTACTTACCTACCTACTGGAACTCAATTAAATCTTGTTGGTAAGTGGAGTCAGTTAGAGCTCATTGACCAGCCGGATTTCGAATTCGATGAGAAAATAACTTATACACTTAGTGTAAGCCAACCTTTATTTAGAAAAATAAATACCCTGCCAATGTGGCAAGCAATCAATCTTAATCAACGAGGAATTCAGCAGAAAGAGATTGAATTGTTGAAAGTTAAACGAGATGTAGCTTTGTTGATTATTGAAAACTACTTAACGGCTTGGGAAAAGCAAGAACAACTTGACTCAGTAAAACGGCGCTTATCTTGGGCTAGTCAAGAACTCGCTAGAGTCGAACAGCAGTATGAATTAGGGAATGCGACCAAATTAGACTATTTAGAAAGCAAGCTTCGTTATCAGGAGTTGCAGCTAGAATTGGAAACAGCAGCTATTAATTTAGAAAGAGCCCTTGATGAATTAAAACGCAATGTAGGGGTCGAGGATTTAGTGATCAAGTTGACTGCCTTACCTGATTTAGCAAGTTTATCAGCATTAGGATTAAAGGGGGTTAATCCAGAGCTGGAATTAGCTAAACTAGCGGTTGCTGCTAATCAATATAATTATGAAGTAGCTAAAGCAGACAACCAATGGCAATCGCGTTTAAGTGGTTCTTATAATAAAGACGGTACTTGGCAGGTAAATCTGAATGTTAGCATTCCGTTATTTGATAGTCAAATTGCTAAGCATAAATTAAAAAGCAGCAGCTTACAATTGGAGCAAAGTACTGCTAACTTAGAAAGAGCAACAGAAGCTTTTCAGCGGCAACAAAAACAGCTTGCAGATGAATTGGGGCAATTGAAGGAACGTTTAAGATTAGCTGAAGAAAGCTTGGCTGTGGCTGAACTGAGAAAAGAGACAGTGGAGTTGCGTGCAGAATTAGGGGCAGTGAGTTTTTCTGAAAAGTACACTGTTGTTGAACAGTGGGAGAATGCATACCTAAGACTAATTGCCCTGCAAAAGCAAAATCAGCTGTTACAAATACAAGCTTGGTTTCTCCAATAACAACAAAGATCAGTACTGGTAATACAGTACTGATCTTTTTTAAAAGGAATCTGATAGCGGTAGTAGAAGTATTTAAAGATTAGCTTTGGTTTTAAACTAGAAATAGGAGTGTGATTATATTTGTTATCCCAGGAGTTAATTAATAATGTGATTTTAGCTGCCCTTTCCACTGGAGGGGATTTCGCTGAAGTATTTGTAGAAAATACGTATGCCAATTCCATAAAAATGCTTGATGGGAAGGTAGAAGATGGGATTTCTGGTAGAGACTTCGGTGTAGGTATTCGCATTTTTCAAAACTTACGCAGTGTGTATGTCTACACTAACAATATAGAGCCAAATAACTTAATTAGAGTGGCCAAAGAGGCTGCTTCAGCTTTACAAGGAAATCCCACTGTTCACGATTTGGTCTTAAATCGAGTTACGGTAGAAAATAACCATCCAATTCAGTTATATCCTAAGGATGTTAGCAAAGTGCGTAAAGTAGAATTGATGAGTCTTGCTCATAATGTAGTCAGCAATTATGACTCACTAATAAGTCAAGTAGAAATTGGCTTAGCAGACACAGAACAACATATTTTAATCGCTAATTCGGAAGGTTTATTTGTTGAAGATCAACGAGTGAGAACTAGGCTAATGATTCAAGCTGTGGCCAGCAAAGGTAATGAGAAGCAAAGTGGTTTTTATGGTCCTGGTCGCCATGCTGGCTTTGAAATTTGGGACCAATTAGATGTAGAACATTATGCTCGAGAAGCAGCTCGCACAGCAGTAACCATGATTCATGCTGATCATGCACCTAGCGGTAAAATGCCAGTGGTAATTGATAATGAATTTGGAGGCGTTATTTTCCACGAGGCTTGTGGGCATGGCTTAGAAGCCACCAGTGTAGCTAAGGGTACTTCGGTATTTACTGGTAAACTAGGTCAAAAAATTGCTTCTGACTTAGTTTCTGCAGTGGATGACGGTACAATTCCCAATGCTTGGGGCTCATTAAATATAGATGATGAAGGAAATCCAACCCAACGGAATGTTTTAATTGAAAACGGTATCTTAAAATCTTATATGATTGATAAACTAAACGGCCGACGGATGAACATGGCGGCTACTGGTAATGCTCGTCGTCAGTCGTATCGTT
>JAAYMV010000062.1 GCA_012521185.1 Bacillota bacterium | reverse complement strand
GGATTTATTTTCCATATAAACAAATAAATTAAAGGGTTTTTCTATTTTTACCCGAACAATAAAAAGAAACGATTTTAAATTGAGGTGTATTAATGAAAGAAAAAATTGGTATTATTACCGACAGCACCAGCGACATTCCCGCTGAGATTATTGAGAAGTATGGCATTGAAGTACTACCCTTACAAATTATTTATCAAGATCAAGAATACCGTGATGGAATTGATATTACTGCACAAGAGGTTTATGATAGATTAGAAAAAGAAGTTCCCACCACATCTTTACCTAGACCAAGTGAAGTAGCAAAAGCATTTGATAAAATGCGTGCCCAAGGATTCACTCACATTATCGCTATCCATCTTTCCTCTGGGTTAAGTGGAACCGCACAAATGGTACAGACCATGGCAAGTCAAGCTAAAGATTTAGTGGTCAAAGTTGTTGATTCTAAATCGATCTCGATGGGTTTAGGCTATATGGCAATTGAAGCAGCTAAAGCTGTTGAGAATAAAATGGGTTTTGAAGCTATCTGCAACCATCTTACATCTATTAGAGAACGATTATCTGTATTCTTTGTTTTAAATACCTTAGAATACTTAACCAAAGGCGGCCGGATAGGAAAAGTATCAGGAACCATTGGTCAAATGTTAAACATTAAGCCAATTATCCAGGTTAACAAAGAAGGTATCTATACCACTTTTGCTAAAGTACGAGGACAAAAAATGGCCTTAAATAAGATGTTTTCCATTGCTAAAGAACACTTAGCCAAAACCACTGCCCAAGTAGCTGTTTGTTATGGTGGAGCGCAAGAAGAAGCCCTTAATCTAGTTAAAAAAATTGAAGCCTTGCCTAATTTAAAAGATTTAATTGTGACTACTGTTAGTCCAGTAATTGGAGTACACACTGGTCCAGGTACACTTGGTTTTGCAATTCTGGCTGATGAATAGAATATCCTGCTTTGAAAGAAAACACATTAAGTTTTTAAACTTAATGTGTTTTTTGCTTGAATTTTCCTTTCAGAACAAGTATAATACAAATGAACATATGAACAATTGTGCATATGTAGTTTGTATAGGGAAACTGAGGTGATTAAATGAGTCAGAACGAACCAAATATCGAAATCTGTGAAACTACAGTAATTCATCAAAATACTGTAGAAAAGGTACAAAAGGCAAGTATGGCAGAAGAAACTTTGTTGGAGTTAGCAGGTTTTTTTAAAGTTATTGGTGATCCGACTCGCATCAAAATCTTAACAGCCTTATTTGTTTCAGAAATGTGTGTCTGCGATATTGCTGCTGCCTTGAGCATGTCACAATCAGCTATTTCCCATCAACTACGTGTTTTAAAACAAGCTAAACTAGTCAAGTTTAGACGTGATGGGAAAGTGGTCTATTATTCTTTAGACGATGATCATGTGGAGGCAATACTCCGCCAAGGACTAGAGCATATCAAAGAGAATTAGGAAGAGGTGCTCTTATGAAAGGTCAACAACAGGCCAAATTTACTTTGCAAGGTCTTTCTTGTGCAAATTGTGCCGGGAAAATAGAAAACGAAGTTAGTAAGATAGTTGGTATTACCAATGCCTCCCTCGACTTTGCCACAGCTGGGCTAAGTATTGAGTTTGATGAACAACATTCAATTCACACTATTAAAGAGCAAGTCAATGCCATTATACAAGAGATTGAACCAGAAGTACAATTAATCTCGTCGGCCAATAACCTATCTCATGAACTACTCTTAGAAACCCATCTACAGAAAAAACTAATCCGGATTACATTAGCCATATTCTTTTTTGGCAGTACCTTTTTTGTGCAGTCTAATTTTTCCTTAAAGCTATCATTATATTTAATAAGCTATCTATTAGCTGGCGGTGGAGTTTTAAAAAGTGCTGCACGCAATCTTATTAGTGGAAAAGTTTTTGATGAAAACTTCCTAATGACTATTGCTACTTTAGGTGCTTTTGCTATTGGTGAATATCCTGAAGGCGTGGCTGTAATGCTGTTTTATGAAATAGGCGAGTTTTTCCAAGCCTTAGCTGTCAGTCGCTCGCGACGTTCAATTGCTGAATTAATGGATATTCGTCCAGACTATGCCCACCGAAAGCAGGGAACTGAAATTATTACTGTTAATCCAGAGTTAGTTGAGATTGGTGAGATAATTATCGTTAAACCAGGAGAAAAAATTCCTTTAGACGGTGAGATTGTTGCTGGTAGATCCCTCTTAGATACTTCGGCTTTAACAGGAGAATCTATTCCACGCCCAGCAAAAGTTGGCGATCAAGTATTAAGTGGGTTTATTAATAACAACGGTCTCATAGAAATAAAAGTGACTAAGACCTATCAAGATTCTACAGTAGCCAAAATATTGCAATTAGTGCAAGAAGCTAGTTCCAAGAAAGCTGATACAGAAAATTTCATTACTAAGTTCGCTAGCTATTACACACCTGTTGTAGTAATAGCTGCTGTGTTGCTAGCCGTAATTCCGCCACTACTAATCGCTGATGCTACCTTCAATACTTGGCTTTACCGTGCTTTAGTCTTTCTAATTATTTCTTGTCCCTGTGCCTTAGTAGTATCAATTCCCTTAAGCTTCTTTAGCGGTATTGGCAGTGCTTCCCGGCAGGGGATTCTCGTTAAAGGTGGCAACTATTTAGAAGCCTTAAACGAACTTCAGGGAATTGCCTTTGATAAAACTGGTACTTTGACGGAAGGCACATTTAAAGTTACTAAAATCCAACCTGAAGAAATTAGCGAACATGAATTATTAACCTTAGCGGCTTATGCAGAATGCTACTCCAATCATCCAATTGCCCAATCGATTATTCATGCTTATGGTCAAGAAATCGATTCTAGTCTTGTGACTGGATACCAAGAAATACCAGGTCAAGGCGTGCAGGCCATAGTAAATGGTCAGCAAATATTAGCTGGTAACAGCAAATTAATGGATAGCAACCAAGTCCAATATCCTGCTATTTCTGATACTGGCAGTATTATTTACCTTGCTGTTGACGGAAAATATGTAGGCTACTTACTAATTGCTGATTCAATTAAAGCCAGTTCTCAAGCTGCTATCCAAGCTTTAAAAGATTTAGGTATTACCAATCTTTCCTTAGTAACTGGGGATCAGCAAGCAGTAGCAGATTATGTTGCTCAAGAATTAGGTATTAACCAAATATATGCTAATCTGTTGCCTCAGGACAAAGTCCAGGTGGTCGAAGATCTGTTAGCTAAAAGCACCGGAAAATTTGCTTTTGTTGGTGATGGTATCAATGATGCGCCTGTATTAGCTCGGGTTGACTTAGGAATTGCAATGGGTGGTTTAGGCGCTGATGCTTCCATCGAAGCAGCCGATATTGTGTTAATGGGTGATGACCCTGCTCAATTAGCTAAAGCTATTAACATAAGTCGCTATACTCGTAAAATCGTTTGGCAAAATATTACTTTAGCCTTAGGTGTAAAGATCTTATTCTTAAGCCTTGGGGCAAGCGGTGCAGCCACTTTGTGGGAAGCAGTATTTGCTGACGTAGGAGTAACTTTACTGGCAGTCATTAACTCCATGCGCATACTAAGAAAGGACGGGTAAAAACCCGTCCTTTTTTACGGCAGGTCCCCTTGTTCAGCTAGCATTTTCTCCGCTCGAAGAATTGCAGCTTTAACCAGGTTTCCTGCCTCTCTGGTTGTGATGTTACCCCAATCTCCGTCCTTAACCTTCTGATAAAAACCTAGCTCCTTAGCAAGCTCATATTTGAATTTATCAGACATTATCCCCTTACGACGTGACATTGACCATCACTCCCAAGAATAGCTTTTCCTATTCGTTACTTTGCATACTATAATTACTTGCCAGCTACAGCTAATTCCTTAATTAACAAGGAAGGGCTGCCAACGCCGCTGGAATCGAATTCTAAGTCACTGCCAATGGCAACTACATTCTTAAGTAAATCAAAGAAGTTACCAGCAATGGTTATTTGATCCACTGGTCTTTGGATGCGTCCATCTTTTACGTAATATCCATAAGCACCTAGTGAAAAATCACCAGATACAGGATTTGCACCAGAATGTAAACCTTGAACGCTAATGATAATTAAACCTTCTCCCATTTCTTCAAGCAGCTGCTGATAACTTTTATCACCTGCTTGAATGTAAAAGTTAGTTGGTGAAATTCCAATAGGGGATTTAATACCCTTATAGGCATTACCAGTTGATTCTACTCCATCCTTTTTAGCCGTTTTTAAGTTGTGCAAGAATGTTTTTAGCACACCATCGCTGATTACTGCTTTAGTTTTACTAGCTACACCTTCAGCGTCAAAAGGCTGGGAAGCAATTCCATTTTCTAACAAAGGATCATCTAATAGAGTTACGATGTCAGCAGCAATTTTTTCTTCCAATTTGCCTTCCAATAAAGAAAGGCCTTTTTGGACTGATTCTGCTGAAAACACATCGCAAAAAGTTCCAAGTATATCGGCGGCTACATCATAGCGCAGCACAATTGGATATTTACCTGATTCAATTGATTCAGCATCCAATAATGAAAGGCCTTCTTCAACAGCTTCTTTCGCTAAAGCAGCTGCATTAAATTTGCTCCAGTTATTACCCACGGCTAAACGACCGCCAGTTTTAATGGAATCGCCTTCTTGCACTACAACTGATACATAGCAATAAGCCATATTGCTACGAAATGATTGCTCTAAACCCTTGGTATTAGCAATATATATCTCACCTTCACCATCTGAATAGATGCAGTAATTAACGGTCTTGACTCGTGGGTCTAATTTTAAGGCTTCAGCTTCTAAGTCAAAGGTAAATTGCATTTTTTCTTCCACTGAAATATTATTTAAATCCTCATTATAAGCAATTACCTCTGGATAGCTAGGACTACCTTCATAAATTGGAATATCATCAGTACTGCCAGTTATCTCAGCATTAGCTTTCGCATTCTCAATTAAAAAGGTAATCGATTCATCATCAGCAATTTCGGTATAGGCGTAACCCATTTTGCCATTATAAATACCACGAAAGCTAATTCCCCTAATTTGGCTTAAACTATAATTATCAACTTCTTTATTAAATACTTGTAGGCGAAAGTTACTTGAATTCGATACAAAAATCTCCATATCAGTAAAGCCTGCTTTGGTTCCTTCAGTAAATAATCGTTCTTTAAAATCTCTAATGTTCACTATTACGCCTCCTCCCTGCCACCAACTGTTAATTCTGAAACTCTAATCATTGGCTGACCAACGTCCGCCGGAATTGAGCCGCTAATAGAACCGCACATTCCCTGACCACGAGCTAAATTGTTGCCAACCATATCAATTTTCAGTAACACATCAAAACCTTTACCAATTAAAGTTGCCCCACGAACTGGCTTATCAATTTTACCATTTTTAATCAAATAACCTTCGCGAACAGCAAAGTTAAATTCACCAGTAGCTGGATTTACAGAACCGCCCCCCATATACTTAGCATATAAGCCGTATTCCGTATTAGCAATGATTTCTTCCGGAGTCGATGTTCCGTTACAGATAAAGGTATTAGTCATTCGACTGGTT
>JAAYMV010000061.1 GCA_012521185.1 Bacillota bacterium | reverse complement strand
TCAATATATCCTTGGACACCAGGGAAATTGTCAGTTCCATCACGGAAAACTAATACTCCATACAGTTCACCGCTAGTAACGTGAACAGGCGCATTAGATCCCTGCCAAATCACTTCTACTCGTTCATATCCCAAGTCAAAGTTTTTAGCTGTCTCTAACGCATAAGTTCTAGTCCGATCAACTAATGTAGCACCACTAATGCTTACCGTAATCTGTTGACTTTCACTTTCTACAACTTCAATATTGGTAATCTGGGATAATTGTTGCAACAATTCATCACGCTTATCAAGCAGGTCATTAGCTTGATAGCCAGCTACAACCACCTTACTGATTTGCTTGTTTAAATCAGCAATTTGCTGAGCTATAGTATTGATTTCGGATACCTTAATTTCCGCAATAGTGTTCATATTGTCCCGTTGTTTGCCTAACTGAGATCGCACATGACGAATTGATTCAGCCAAAGCTTCAGCTGTTTGTAAAACAACGGTTCTATTTGCATCACTTTCTGGATTACGACTTAACTCACTTAAAGAATCCCAAAATTTATTCAAAGCCTGGTGAATTCCGTGCTCGGAAGGCTCATTGAAAATTAATTCAACTTGAGTTAATCCATCCTTTAGTGTTTGCCAATAACCTAGATTATGATTTTCCTGACGCAAACGCATTTCCACAAACTGATCGCGCATTCGGGTGATTTGACCGATCTCAACACCAGTGCCAACCATACCAACACTCGGATTATGCGTAAACTGTGGAATAGGATAGGGTTGGCTAGAGGTATGAACAGCAACCTGGCGAGAATATCCAGGTGTATTAGCATTAGCTACGTTATGTCCAACTATGTCCAAAGACCGCTGCTGAGCTTGTAAAGCACGTCTTGCTATTTCAATACCAGTAAATGAAGTTCTCATATTCACACCTTCCGATCAAATAAAGATTTATGGCTAGATTGTTGCCCTTTTTTCTCATAAGTGCTTGGCGAATCATTTATAAATAAATTCAAACTAAACTGAATGAAATTCAAAGATTCACTAATCAGTTCCTGGTTAACAAGATTCACGGATTGCAAGCGAGCAACCCCTTCTTGTAATTCTTGGAAAAGTTCCGTAAGAACAGGATGTTTAGTCCTTTCCAGCCATTCTGGCATAGTTTCACCAGGACTGACTATATCAAAAAGCTGATGTCGTTCTTTTTCGAGCCGCTCTAGCTGAACAAGCAGTTCCTCCTCTTGATGAGTAATCATTGCCACTTGTTCAGCATTCGATATCTGCTCTCTTTTCCGTTCTGCTAAACCAATCAACTCTTGAATTACTGATAATTGTTTCTTTACTACCTGTATAAAAACATCGATTACTTGCATTTCTTACACCTTCTGACTAGTGTACTTTAGCATACTCATTGCTATTTCTTTACCGCTCCGATGATAATTGCCAGAGGCTAGCTCTTCTTTAATTCTAATTGCTTTAGCACTTGGCTCTTGTGGCAGATATACTTTCGCTAGAACCGCTTGCAACTCTTTTCCTTCATCTGAAAGAGTTACGATATCTTGTTCACTGCCGGATGCTTTGCTTTTTTTGATCCGTTCTACCTTAGCCTGCTGTTCATAAATAAGACCGATGCGATGAACAGGCTTATTCGAAATATGCATTGTTATGCCCCCCTTATCATTTTTATCGACAAACCTCGCCTTAACTTTAATCAGTTACCATATCATTTTAGTCTACGACCACGGATTTCATCATATAAATGTATTTTTCCAGTTATACGCTCCTCAATCTCTTGCTTGGACTCGTCCTCATCCTTCTTAACTGATTTGCTACCTTCTTTTACTTGAGCACTGCATTCATTACAAAGTCTTCCACTTTCAATTTTCTTATCACAAATGGCACAACGCAAAACTACATCCACTGGCCTCATTTTTAATCGGCCTTCCTCAATAAACTCATTGATTCGCTCTATGCTAACTTCTGTTGCTTGAGAAACTTCTGCTACTGTAGCATAACGATTTTTCATCAAATATTCTTTTACCTTTGCAAAATCTTGATTTCTTTTGTTGTAGCAGCTTTGACATATTTTCATTGTAGGGTGAGCAAAAATCTTGTTGCACTCCTGACAATTTTTGATCATCAATAAATCCCCCTTATACGTTTCCCACACTTTGGGCTAAGAACAACCCCATTGGATGCCCCTGGTATTTGCATATTAAATTTGCTAACGAACTAAAAGTTATCCCCGTAGTAAATATATCGTCAATAACTAGCAAATGTTTAGCTCTGACATGTTCTGCCTTACTTATTACGAAGGCATTATTTAGATTACGACGGCGTTCACTAGGACTTAAGCCACTTTGCGGGAGGGTATCTTTCACGCGAAAAACCTTGTTAAATATTGGCCGGCGCCATACTTTAACAATTCCTTCGGCAAAGGCTAAAGCCTGATTAAAACCGCGTTTTCTTTGGCGCGAAAAATGCAACGGTACCGGTAACAGATAATCAACTTTTTGCATAATAGCTAGTTCTCTAACCGCCAAACCCATTAACTGACCAAAAGTAACAGCTAATTGATAATCATTTTGATATTTGATCTGATTAAGTAATTCTTTAATCCGCCCATCGTAAGTTGCTAATGCATAGGCTGGGAAACCTGTCTTTAATGGGCGATATGTCAAACCTAAAGACAATAAACAGTCTAAACAACCAGGCAAATCCCTTGATTTAGACCGAACCTGACAAATTGGACATAAGGAAACCGGCGGATATAGTAAGTTACTGAATTCTTTAATCCACATCAGGAACTTCCTTTAACTAACAAATTGTTCTTAGCAGCTTGCTGATTTAAAAACTTGATTTTTGCGATAGCACTCCGCATTTCATTGGTTAACTTATGTCCAACGAATAAAACTTGGCCTTTAGGATACTGTTGAGTGCGTCCAACACGCCCGGCCATTTGAATTAAACTATTCGCACTAAAGACAGGATGATCACTATACAAAACTAGCACCTGGATATTGGGAATAGTAATTCCTCTTTCCATTATCGAAGTAGTAACCATAATCCGATATTTTCCTGACAACAAAGCCTGTTTCTTATAATCCTTTTCTGGATCAGCTGCATAACAATAACAAACAGGGATTTGAAGTTGCTGGGCAAGATGTTCTCCTACGAGCTTACAGGCTGCTATGGTCGGAACAAAAACAAACCATGGAGCAGTAGATTCTGCCAAGATAGTTAAGATGTCTAGCGGTAGATTCTCTTGTTCTAGGCTTGTCCAATTAGGAAGCTTTACTTTTAGAAACTGAGGTTCAGGCAAAGGATGTCCATGATAACGAGCAGGTATAGTTAAATAACCTGATTTAGCTGGAATTTTAGCAGGAGTTGCCGTCATTTCAATAATTTTACCCTGGGGTTTTTTAGCTCGTTGAATAGCAAATCTTAACATATCACTTCCTTGATAAGGAAAAGCGTCAGATTCATCTAGAATAACCAAGGCAAACCGCCGATAGAACCTTAAGGCTTGATGAGTGGTGGCTACCACTAACTGCCCATCTGTTTCCCAAGCTTGCCCGCCATAATGTACTGCTATACTAGTATTAGGAAAACTTCTTTCTAAACGTTCAGCTAGTTCCACAACCACATCCCGCCTGGGAATGGCGAACAAAACCTGCTGACCAGTCTGTAGAACTCTTTGAATAGCTGCAAAAGAAACTTCCGTTTTTCCTGCACCACAGGCTGCCCACACTAGAATTTGATCCCTATTCTCTTCAAGAAAATGAACCAATTCTTGGCTAGCTTTTTGCTGAGCAAGAGTTAAGCTATAATCTAGATGCAAAACAGCTGGTTTTAGCAAACTGTTATCTTTTTGAACATGGGTATCATCTGCTATAATCCAAAGTCGGGAACAGGCCTTAATTTCACCTAAACTACCACAGGTAGTGCAGTATGCACAGTACTCCCGACCACAGTGCCAACAGGGCTTGCTTTGACTCACCAATGAATTACAGCGCGTACAACGTAACACCCCCCACGGTTCACCAATCACTCCGGGAAAAAATTGATACAATCCTTGTTGATAGCCACTATCTAATGCTTGATAAATTTCTGCTGACCACCATCCTTGTTTACGCAAATAAGCAACTAATAAATTGTCTTCAAGAATCCGTCCAGACAATATCCGATTAATTTCGCTTAAGAGCTCAACTAGCCTTTCCGGTTCAAGATCTGTTTGGGGTTCTGGAATCTCAGCTAAGGAAAGGGGGAAACCTGAAAAACCTAGTCTCAGTTTTCCTGGAAGAAACCTTAAAAGTTTTTTGTGCAAACGCTTTTGTAATGTATGATATAAAGCGACTGCCTGATCACACGGTAAAGGAGGAGTTAGCACATAGCCATTTGGGTAGAATTTTTTACTCCAAGTAACATTTTCCGTTAAAGCATACTTAATTTCGTACTTGCTAGGAAAATAAGCGATTAGTTGTAACTTAGCCAAGTCAACACCTCCGCCATTCCCTTAGGCTGCTATTGTTTTTCGCTATGACTAATTAAAATCCTGCATAATTTTCTGACTTTTATACAAAAAACAGAAGCGACTCATAAGAGTCGCTTCTGCTAGTCAATGGATACCAACCCTTGTTGGATTGCCAAGAGTGCCATCTGAGTACGATCATAAACCTGAAGTTTTTGATAAATATTGCTAACATGGTTTTTCACTGTGTGTTTACTAATATGCAGCTTTTTAGCTATCTCGACATTAGTGTAACCTTGAGCTAATAGTTCAAGTACTTCCCTTTCACGTGGAGTAAGCAATTTAATAAGTTCTGCTTTGCTCTTGGCATCCTCTACGGGAGGCAAGGAATTTTGCTGATTCTTACCATTGGACATTAACAGAACCCCCCGTCTATCTTTGCGTTGGTTGATATATTGTATTCCAGAGGGAGACGTTATGTTCTAGTACTCGAAAAACAAAAGTGGCAACCGGGGGGCGGGGTAAGGGGTGGTTGCCACTTTTGAAAACTTAAAGATTGTCATCTTCTTTATCCTTATTTTAACATCAGATTTATTCAAAATTAATAGGCCAAACGTCCTATTTTTTATTGGGACTGATGTGGTTTAGGTGTAACCAAACCATTTTGTACTGCATACACCGCAGCTTGAGTGCGATCAGATACATTAATCTTTCGAAACAAATTGGTAATATGATTCTTAACTGTTTTTTCACTAATAAACAAAATACTTGAGATCTCCTTATTACTCAGACCATCCACAATGCACTGAAGTACTTCTAACTCCCGGGGAGTCAAATGACTTATTTCTTCAGCCTTCACAGATGGAGTAGGGTTTTTATTAACCAACTGATGGAATCGAGTCATAACTTTACGCATCAAATTCGATGGGAAAAATGTTTCTCCAGCAACCAACCGATAAACGGCTTGTACAACACTACTAGGTTCAGAATCCTTTAATATATAACCTTTAGCTCCAACTCTAATCATTTCGGCAATATATTCTTCATCATCATGAATGGTTAAACAAAGAACATTGCTTCCTGGAAGTCGTTTGACTATTTCCTTTGTGGCTTCAATTCCGTTTAGATTTGGCATATTAACGTCCATTAAAATCACATCGGGACGCAATTTTTCTGCCATTTCAATAGCTTCCAGTCCATCAGTGGCTTGTCCGATCACCTTAATATCTTCTGAC
Source organism: Bacillota bacterium (assembly GCA_012521185.1). GTDB lineage: Bacteria > Bacillota > Limnochordia > Darwinibacteriales > DTU012 > JAAYMV01. Next base: position 20,033 of record JAAYMV010000061.1, on the reverse strand, counting down.
ATTTCTAACAAACTAACTAAACCTTGACGCAATAAGGAATGATCGTCAACCACTAAAACTTTAATCATCTTTTTCACTACAGCTCCCCCTAAACCTCTAACAACGGGATAGTTATCCCTATCCGTGTACCCTTACCAACAGCGCTAGTGATTTTCAATGTACCGCCTAACAAATCCATTCTTTCACGCATACCACATAATCCAAAATGTTCACCTTTAGCTAATTGTTGATTAACTGAATCGAGATCAAAGCCAATACCATTATCTTCGATCGCCGCACTTATGCGATCTGGCAAGAACTCTATTTTTATTTCTAGATTATTAGCTCTGGCATGTTTCAAGCTATTAGTAATCGCTTCTTGGACTACACGAAAAACTGCCACTTCAATAGTATTATCTAGTCTAGTTTCTTCACCGATTACAATAATATCAACGCTCAAATTCTCTTCTTCTTCTAATTCTTTAATTAAACGCTTAATCGCCGGTACTAATCCAAGATCATCCAATACCATAGGTCTTAAGTTATAAATTATCTGTCTCACTTCGCGCAAACTTTCACTAACAGCTTGTTTAAGCTCTGCTAGCTCCCTCATTAAATCTTGATTCCGACCAGCATGAAATAAACGTTCGCAAATCTCTGCTTTTAGAACCACATTAGCTAAGCTTTGAGCTGGACCATCATGGATTTCACGGGCCACTCTTTTGCGCTCGTCTTCCTGTACTTTAATAATTTTTTGTCTTAACTGGGTTCGAATCTGGATATTTTCCAAGTGAGTATTGATTTCAGCGATATTACCACAAAGATAATCCAAAGCCACCCCTACTTGAGCTACGGTTTCTTCTGCTTTTTCTACCAGCTTAGAAATGCGCATTAGAGATTGTTCTTGTTCAAAGCGTCGCTTATGTAAATTTCTTTCCCGTTCACGGACAATAGCCAATTCTTCGCGAATTTGTTCTGCACGCTTATATACTCTCACTTTTTCTTCATCACTATAAAGAGTATAATTCTTGTTAACCTCAGCTAACAATTGCCTAGTTTTTCTAAACTCAATCTCTAAACGCTCCACTTCAGCAATGGTTTCGTGGATATCCTCTTTTAACTCTTTTAAAGCCAGCAAAATCCGATCATATTCAACTCTTGCTGCCTCTACAATTTCAAACATTTGATGCTTACTACTTTCTAAGGCATTTAAAGTATTTTGTAGGATATCTTCAATAATTTTAGGATCCCATACATTTACCATTGCTATCACCTGCTTTGACCTTTATAAAAACATTTATCTCTGAGTTAACTTAGCTGCTTCTTGCCGTAAAATTTCAGCTTTATCTGTTCGCTCCCATGGTAAATCTAATTCAGGTCTACCAAAATGACCATAGGAAGCAACTTGACGATAAATCGGTCTTCTCAGATCTAGAGTTTCAATAATAGCAGCAGGACGTAAATCAAAGTGTTTTTCTACTAGTGCTTCAATTTCAGATTCTGGCAAAACACCAGTACCAAATGTATTGATCATTAAAGATACTGGCTTGGCCACACCAATGGCATAGGCTAATTGAACTTCTACTTTCTTAGCTAGTTTTGCAGCCACAATATTTTTCGCTACATAACGTGCAGCATACGTAGCAGAACGATCAACTTTTGTTGGATCCTTACCAGAGAATGCTCCACCGCCATGACGGCCAGCACCACCATAAGAATCAACGATAATTTTGCGCCCTGTTAAGCCAGAATCTGCTTGTGGGCCACCTAGCACAAATCTACCAGTGGGATTAATTAAAAATTTCGTATCTTTGATAAACTGTTCTGGAATAATTGGTTTGATAACATGTTCAATAATATCCGCTTCGATCTGTTCATGTTCTATCTCAGGATCATGTTGAGTAGATACAACCACTGTGTCAACACGAACGGGAAGATCATCAACATATTCTACAGATACTTGACTCTTGCCATCGGGACGCAAATAAGGTAAAATCCCTTCTTTCCGTACATAAGCTAGTCTTTGACTGAGCTTATGAGCCAACGAAATGGGCAATGGCATTAACTCTGGTGTTTCATCGGTAGCATAACCGAACATGATTCCCTGATCTCCAGCACCGATTATCGCTGAAGGGTCCTGTTGACCAGTCCGCGATTCAAGGGCTTGGTCGACGCCTTGCGCAATATCTGGAGACTGTTCTTCTAAACTAATAAGTACTGCACAAGTATCAGCATCAAAGCCATATTTTGCTCGATCATAACCTATATCTCTAATCACATCGCGGACTAATGTTTGAATATCTATATGAGATTTTGTAGTAATCTCACCCATTACTAATACTAAACCTGTAGTAACCGCAACTTCACAGGCTACTCTAGCATATGGATCCTCAGCAAGAATCGCATCTAAAATAGCATCAGAAATTTGATCACAAATTTTATCGGGATGTCCCTCTGTTACAGATTCCGAAGTAAACAGATATTTTTTACTCACGAAATCACACCTTCTTTCTAATAATCGACAAAAGGCCTCTCTCTAAATTGAGAGAGGCCACATTAAAACCTAGTATTATCATGAATATCTTAGCATTATTTAGAAAGACTGTCAACATCCATTCGGGCTAGGGCTGTCTTGATCGCCTCTGGTGTGATCCCACTAATGATCCTCACCTTCCCGATTTCTGTAGGCAAAATAAAAGTAATATTCGATCCTCGGGTTTTCTTATCATAAGCAATACCCTCCAAAATCTGTTCAAAAGGAATTGGAGGTAACTTGATAGGTAGTCCCCAAGCCTGCAGGCTTTCGATAATGGTGTTAGTTTGCTCAGTAGCTAAGAACTGCAAATCCTCAGCTAATAGAGCCGCTGCTACCATGCCAATGGCCACTGCTTCACCATGGCGATACCTTTGATATTTTGTTGCTCGTTCCAGGGCATGACCTACAGTATGACCATAGTTTAGAATCGCTCGTAAACCCTGTTCTCTTTCGTCAATACCAACGACTTCGGCTTTGATAGCACAACAGCGTTCTAGAACTTTTCCGAGAATGGTTAAATCACCAGCTAAAATTGGAGTACGATGTTGATTTAGAAAGTTAAAAAACTCCTGATCCCAAATAATACCATATTTGATAACTTCCGCCAAACCGGCTAGCAATTCTCGTTCCGGCAATGTTTTCAAAGTAGAAACGTCCATAAATACAGCTTCTGGTTGATAAAAAGATCCAATCATATTCTTTCCTAATTCATGGTTTACGGCAACTTTTCCCCCTACACTACTATCTACTTGCGCTAATAGTGTAGTCGGAATTTGAATAAAGGGGATACCACGCAAATAAATGGACGCCACAAAACCAGCTAAATCTCCAACGACTCCGCCGCCAAGGGCTACTAAAGCTGTTTGCCGGGACAATCTTTTTTCTAAAGCAAAAGAAAGCACTTGATTAGCCATATCCCAAGTTTTATATTGCTCGCCATCAGGAATTAGATAATAATGAACTGTTTTACCAGTTTTCTGCAGTGCTTGTACTACTGTTTCACCATATAGTGGAAATACAGTCTCATTACTCAAAAGAAGAAAGTCAGTCCATTTATCCGAATGTGGGATGGTCGCAATTTGCTGATCTAAATTGAATAACAAATCATCTCCAATCTGAATCGGATAGGTAGAATTGGTTGTTTTTACCACTAACTCAATCATGGAACTGAGCCTCCCCACCAAGTTGTTTAATCACTCGAACAAAATTTGGAAACGAAACATCAATACATTCTGCCTGTTGAATAATAGTTTCCCCAGCAGCTTTTAAACCAGCAATTGCTAGTGTCAAGGCAATCCGGTGATCACCATGACTTTCTACTTCACAACCCTGTAATTTTCGACCACCTTTGATCTTTAGCCCATCATCTAACTCAGTTATATCGACACCTAATTTACTAAGTTCTTTCGCTACTGTTGCAATTCGATTACTTTCCTTAACCTTTAATTCAGCAGCATCCCTGATTTCAGTTGTGCCATTAGCACAAGCCGCAGCAAGAGCAATAACCGGAATCTCATCAATTAAACGAGGAATTATATCTCCTGCAATAGTAATTCCCTGCAGCTGGCTGCTTTCCACGACAATATCTCCTAATAACTCTCCACCACTAGCTTGTTGATTCTCGATTGTTAACTTAGCACCCATTGCTTGCAATACATCTATAATTCCACTTCTAGTTGGATTAAGTCCGATATCATGTAGAACTAGTTTAGTATTTGGTAAAATACACCCAGCTACAAGTAAAAAGGCAGCCGAAGAAATGTCACCTGGCACCTGAATATCACAAGCCTTTAGTGACTGACCTCCTTGAAGCCTAACACATAATCCTTCCTTTTCAACAGTAACTCCGAAACCCCGCATCATAATTTCCGTATGATCCCGCGATTGCGCAGGTTCTTGTATTTCTGTCCAGCCATCGGCAAATAATCCAGCTAATAAAATAGCTGATTTTACTTGAGCACTGGCAACTGGACTAATAAAAGAAATGCCTTTTAAATTTCCTCCATAGATGGCTAATGGAGCTAAATTTCCTGCTTGACGCCCGATAATCTGGGCACCCATTTGCTGCAAAGGTCGAGTCACCCGCTCCATTGGACGCTGCCTAATAGAATCATCACCAGTAATAAAAGTTGTGAAAGGCTGGCCAGCTAAAATTCCACTTAATAAACGAATTGTTGTGCCGGAATTCCCAACATCTAAAATATTCGTTGGCTCTTGTAAGCCTGTCAACCCACGGCCATAAACAACTATCTCGCTAGGTGAATAATCAATTTCAATCCCAAGCTGGCGAAAGCACTTGATCGTATTTAAACAATCATCACTTGGTAAAAAATGGGTAATTCTAGTCTCTCCCTCTGCTAATGCTCCTAACATGATACTCCGATGTGATATTGATTTATCACCAGGAATATCAGTAGTACCAATTAAGCCTCCAGTTTGTTTCACAGACAAAATTGCCATTACTAATCTCCCTCTGCTTATAAAATAGGCACTCCCACTGGAGTGCCTTAGTTATCTGATTTCACTAATTTTACCATAAGTACCTAGCCAATTCAAGGGATCATCCTTGTTGTTGAAGTAATCCTGGCAAAAAGATTGTCACAATTTGATCAGCAATTTCTTCTGCTTCAATCGGATAATCATTTAAAAAATAATTTATCAAAAGATTATTAACCGCACCATCAAGCATTGCAGCCATGGTATTAACGCTAATACTTTTGGGATTACTAACTAATTCTTTAATAGAATCAATGGAAATTTGCACCAATTTCAAACGACTTTTATTCAATCTTTGTTGCAATTTATAACTGAGTCTTGGTGCATATTGAAAAGCCACATCCAGTAAACCAGCATGTTCCGTATAAAACTCAATTTGGGTTTTAACTTGTAAACGTAAACTTTTTATAGCACAATCTAAACCTTTAATACGTTCCTGAACCAAACTAATTAACTCATTAACTCGCTCTTCAATTAATGAGATAAATACTTCCTCTTTAGATGGAAAGTATAAGTAGATGGTTCCTTTGGCAACTCCTGCTTGTTCAGCTATTTCCTCTACCTTTGAACCGGCAAATCCTTTCGCTGCAAAAATTTTTTCAGCACCATCTAAGATTAGCTTTCGCTTATCGCTCGTAGTCACAAGTTAAGTCTTCCTTTCGCTTCTAAGATTCCAATACTAGGCCATTCACCATAAGCAACACCACTTATTAATTCTACTAAGTCCAGACCAATTCCTTGCCCAAATTTACCAAGAGCAACTTCATATTCCAGCATAGCACAGAACAATTCATGTTCTGCTTTCCCTACGAATAATTTACCTTCCGATAATTCTTGCTTGGTGATTAAGCCTAATTCGTACATTTGTCCTAGACGCTGATAGGTTTCTTGAGCTTCACTTAACAATGACTGACTAAGCTTTAAGCTGTTTCTAGCCTGCAGGACCTGTTGATAGAGAGCATATATTTCTAATTCTATTCCCTCTTTAGCTTGTTCGTATTCAATCTCTGCTTTAGTAATGCCTAAAGCCGCTTGTTCACGTGCTGCTTTTTTGGCTCCGCCCAAGCCAAACTGGTAATTTAAGTTTAAGGTAACTTGCCAAGGATCCGCATCACGCTCTTGCTCCGTTAAACCGACAGAAGCCTCTAAACCAGAAATTAAATCACGCAAGCGTTGAATATCCTCAGACATCCATTGATCAGGAATATTATCCCAAAACTCATCCGTATTTAGGTCTTCTACCTCTGGATAGGTGGTCTCACTCCGATAAATAGTGCCAATGAGTCGTCTTTCTGAGTCAATAGAACCTTGTAAAACATAATCGTCTACTAGATAATGACCTTTTAAACTGACTGTCCAATCTCTCTCGCCAACAACACTCATGTAATCGGCGTGAGCCTGTTCTATTTTTTTAGCCAGCAGTTTCAATTCTAATCGACTATTTAAAGCATGATTTAAAGCCTGCTCATAGTTTATATCCCAGTATTCAGGATTTTTATAAGCTTGATATAAACGATCTGCTAACTGATACCCTAAATCTAACTCTGGTAAATCCAAGCCGATCAGTTGGGTCAAAGCTAATAAACTAACGTTTACACCATTAGTTGCTTGTAATAACTGATTTTCCGCAGTATATAAATTATTCTGTTCCTTTAAAACATCCAAAGGCGTAGCAACTCCATTGCTTTCTTTTTCACGCACAACACTTATAGCAAGTTTGCTATGTTCTACAGCTTGTGCTGCTAGCTGCATACCACTATAGGCCTTTAATAGATTACAATAATTTTCTTGTACCTTCACCACTAAAGCTGCAGCAAACAAATCTTTTTGCAACTCAGTCAGATCTTGCCCAATTTCCACTTGTTGAAAAGCAGCTTTCAATTGATTATTCAAACCAAGCTGTTGAACAATAGTAAATGCTCCTGATTTTGTCTTAACTTGCTCTTCATAATCTGCTCCTCTGATCACATAAATGGCACCTAAAGGTTGATTAGCTAAGTTTTCCACAATATACTCACCAGAAATATTAAACTGTGGTTTTAAGCTAGCATCTAAACGCTGCTGCGATTTGTATATTTCTTCTAACTGTAAGTCACTAATTTTCAAGTTATAATCTTTATCAATGGCTAGTACAATTAAATCTGTTACCGAATGAATGTTATCAAGAGACTTTGCATGTACTAAATTACAAGGGAGTAACAAAAGTAATAAACAGAACGTCAGGACTTTCATTTTTTCACCTCTTATCATTCACGTAACGCATCAGCAACAGCGTTAGCATAGCCAGCTTTGGCTAAATTATAATCGTAGATAGCTGCTACTAGGTTATTCTTGGCTGATAAAAGACCTAACTGCGCATCAGCTAATTCATTCCCTGTAATTAGATCTGCTTCAAAGGAAAGTTCAGCTAAACGAAGCATTTCACTAGCTTCTTCAACCTCTTTTTGGTAAACCTTAATCCTAGCTGCGGCGTTTTCCATTGCCGAATAGTTTTGTCGAATATCTAAAGCCAATAATTGTTTTACCTGCTCCAATTGGGTTTCTAGTTTTGCTAGGTTGATTTTTGCTTGCTGTAAAACAACCGCGGGAGTATAACTATTATCCGCTAATTCCACATCTTTTTTTGCAATGGCAATGGCTTTTTCTAACTGCTGAACTTCCTGGCGATTTTCTAAGGCAAATTTTAGGTCTGCTTCTAAATCAACCGTAATATATTCTATATCAAAGGCTTCACTAGCTACATAAATTTCTGCTTCCAAAGGCATTCCCAAAGTCTGACGAAACTTCATATAGGCTAATTCCAAACCATGCCTAGACTGGGCTAAACTTGCTTCCGCATTCAAAACATTAGCGGTAGCTTTAATAACCTCTAAACGGGTTACGGTGCCAGCTTCAAATTTCTTCTCAGTAATGTCTAACCGACGTTTAGCTGATTCTAGAGCTTCTTGGGCTATTTCAACCAAGTTTTCCATTTTTAGCACATTGTAAAAATCTTGTTGTACTTGCAGTTTTAAGCGATCTACAGCCAATAAGTAATTCAATCTAGCTAAATCAAGTCCAGCTTGAGCTTGTAATTGTAAAACTGGCGAAGGCTGCATAATCATAGCTCCTGTCGCCTGCTTAAAATTGTGTTCTGCCTCTAGCAGCTCTAACTTGGCTAATTCTAATTGAATACTATGATCAGCAGCGATTAATTGAGCATCAGCTAACTTTAAGTATTGAGGTTCGCTAGCTATTGCAATGTTAGAAGTAATAAATACAAGTAATGTCACTATCCAAGAAATCAGTTTTTTCACTGCTAACACTCCCTCGCCTTCTTTTGCCTGCGAAATGCAGATCCACTAACTAAACTTTCGATTAACCTGTAAAATACTGGTAGCACAAACAAGGTCAACAATGTTGAAGTAGTTAAACCACCGATTACCACTAATGCAATTGGTTGTTGTAACTCACTGCCCTCACCAGCTCCTAAAGCTAAAGGAACCATACCTAGTACGGTAGTTAAAGTCGTCATTAATACTGGCCGCAAGCGAGTTCTTCCAGCTTCAATAATCGCCTGCTCCATCTGATATCCATTCCCCCGCAAAAAGTTAATATAATCAATAAACACAATCGCATTATTTACAACGATCCCAGCTAACATAATCGCTCCAATAAAACCAACTACGCTGAATGTTACTTTTCCAATTAATAATCCAGTAACTACCCCAATGGCTGCTAAGGGAATAGTAATCATGATTACTATAGGTTGGAAGAAAGATTCAAATTGGGCAGCTAAGATCATGTAAACCAATACAATACCTAGCATAAAGGCCATAAACAACTGACTAAAAGCCTCACTCATCTGTTCATCTTCGCCACCAAAATTTACACTAACACCAACAGGAAAATCGTAATTGGCCACCACTTCCTTAACCTCTGCCATTACCGAACCTAAATCTCTACCGTATATTTGCCCGTTAATGGTTACCACTCTACTTTTACCAAGTCGATATATAGAAATTGGTCCTTCACTATAATGTAGGGCAGCTATTTCTTTTAACGGAATACTGCCTCGAACAGTTTGAATTGGCAGATTTGTCACATCCCGTAAATCCTGCCGCCAATCATCTGCTAAGCGAACAGTAACATCTATTTCATTACCTTCAGTCCGATAACGGGTTACCGTGGTTCCACTGACAGCTGTTCGCACACTCGCTGCGATTTGACCAATTGTTACCCCATAGTTAGCCGCTTTATCCCGGTCAATTTCGATTTGAATTTCTGGTTGTCCCTGAGCCATACTATTATGCAACTCTTGTACACCAGGAATACTTTCTAACTGGAGAATTAAATCATTGGCAACTTGAACTAACAGCTCTAAATCATCTCCGCTAAGTTCGACTTGAATTGGATCGCCAAAATAAGAAGCAAAAATTCCTTCCATCCGAACCTTGATATCAGCTTCCGGAATATCTCGAACATAATCACGTAATAAGGCGATAATCTGGTCAGTACTCCTAGCTCTGTATTGTTCACCAACTAAATGAATCCTAATGCTACCTTCATGAGTTCCGCCACCTAATAATCCGCCGCTGCCTACCTGAGTTGAAATAGTGTCAACTTCCGGCAAGCCTGCTAAATAGCTTTCTAATTCTAGCATTACTTGATTGGTATCTTCTAATCTACTGCCCATCGGTAAGGTAACTTCTAATCCTATTTCTCCTTGATCCATAGGCGGCAAAAATTCCATTCCCACAACTTGTATCAATTGGTAACTTAACACTAACACTAAAACTGCTGATATTACTACTAAGCCACTATTATCTAAAACTTGCTTTACCACTCTGCTGTACCAAATTTCTAAGTTCTCAAGAATTCTGCTAATATAAAGCCAAGGTTTAAATGTACTTTCTTGTCGATAACCCCTGCTTAATAATTGGGAGGCTAACATTGGCACCAAAGTCAATGAAACTACTAATGAAGCGATTAATGAAAAACTGACTGTTAAAGCTAAATCGCGGAAAATTTCCGCGGCAATGCCTGCGACGAATATCACCGGGATAAATACAGAAACAGTAGTTAGAGTTGAGGCAACGATCGGGGTTTGCATTTGCTCTGCTCCAACTCTGCTAGCCTCTTGCACACTGTAACCTTCCTCATAGAGCCGGAAAATGTTTTCTAATACAACAATGGAATTATCTACTAACATACCTACTCCAAGAGCCAAACCACCAAGGGATACCATATTTAAAGTAATATCTGCAAAATACATTAAGACAAAGGTAGCAATGATCGATATCGGAATCGCTACTGCAATTACTAATGTAGGACGGACACTTCGTAGGAACACGAATAAGATTATAATTGCTAAAATACCACCAACAATGGCATTATTCAAAACGCTATCCACAGCTAACTTTATAAAGCGAGTAACATCTTGAGCAACTTCAATTGTTAAACCTTCACTAGCTAATACTTGATTTAACTCCTCTACTAATACTAGAGTTTGATTAGCCACCTCTACGCTATTAGAACCTGCTTCCTGTTGAATGGAAATCATTACGCTTGGCTGACCATTATAGCGACTTAATTGGGTGGACTCCTTATAACCATCCTCAATAGTAGCGATGTCTTCTAACCTAACTAAAGTATTATTACTGGTAGGAATTCTAACTTTACCGATTTGTTCAATACTGGTAAATTCTCCAGTAGTTCGTAAGATATATTCCAAATTATTCTCTAAGATCTGCCCTGCTGGAAGGTTCAAATTTGAATAAGCTAAAATTTGACTAACTGTTTCAATACTCACTCCAGCAGCTTGCATTAATCCTGGATGTAGTTTAACTTTGATTTCACGCTCTAACCCACCAGTAACACTTACTGAACCAACACCCTCGATTCTTTCAAACCTAGATTTTAAGTCTTCTGCCGCTTGGCGAAGCTCAGCAGAACTTTTGTCTCCTCGCAATATTAACTGCATAATGGGGTCGGCATTTGGATCAAACTTAGCAATTATTGGACTATCAGCATCAGCTGGTAAATAATCCTTAATTAGATCAACTTTTTCTCGTACATCTAAAGCCACAAAATCCATATCTAAACCCCAATCGAACTCCGCAATTACTACTGAGTTACCTCTGCTAGAAATCGACCGGATCCTCTTAACATTACTTACACTACTCATTGCTTCCTCAACCAATTTAGAAACTAAGTTTTCTACTTCTCGTGGGCCAGCATTCTGATAATTAGTGGAAACCACTACAATTGGCGCTTCAATATTAGGCAGTAAATCTAAAGGTAACCGTGATAAGCTAACAAAACCTAAGACCAAGATGGCCATTACACCCATTACGACGGTAACTGGTCGATTGATAGATATTTTTGGTAGACTCAAAACCCTTCCTCCATTCTAATTACCCTGACCTCCGCTCCTGGACTCAATCTATTCTGTCCAGAGACTACCACATTATCGCCTAGGTTTACTCCACTAATAACTTGAGCGTATCCTTCTGTCTTCAAGCCTAATTTAACTGGTACTAACTGTGCTTTCCCATTTTGAATCACATAAACCTGAGGAAAACTATCCGTCTGAATAACTGCTTTACTTGGAATAGCTAAGGCATTTAGTTCGTTACTAACCTCCAGATTAGCCGTACAATACATACCAGGTTTTAACAAACCCTGCCTATTTGGAATCTCTATGGTAATGGGGAATAAACCGCCAACCAAGTCACCCATTGGCGCCACGGTTTTTACTATTCCTTGAATTTTTAGGTCTGGTAGAGCATTAACTTGAAGATCTACAATTTGACCAGGTTGAATTTTAACCACTTCATGTTCACTAGCCATAACCGTTAATTTCACAGTAGAACTGTCAATAATTGTTACAACCGGTCCGGTTGAACCAACTAATGAACCAGCCTCAGTAAGAACTTGGCTTACTACTCCAGTTATCGGAGCTTTTATGCCTGCATTTTCCAGGCTTAATCTAGCCAAATCATATGTGGCTTGTGCTTGACTGAGGGCTGCTTCAGCCATAGCTAAATCCTCTTTTCGAGCACCTTGTTTAATTATAGCCACTGCTTGTTCTGCTAAATTAAGTTGAGCTTCAGCTACTGATAATTGAGCTTGTAAACCGTCCCAGTCTTGGGAAGACATTAGTCCTGCTTGATACAAAGGTCGAGCTCTTTCAACAGTTAAAACCGTTGCTTCATAAGAAGCCTTTACTTGCTGAAGATTTGCAAGTGCTTGCTCAATTTCTTCTGGTCGTGCTCCAGTTAATGCCTTTTCTAACTGGGCTTTAGCAGCAGCTACTCCAGCTTCAGCTTGCTTTTTATGCAATAACAACTCGGCAGTCTCCAATTGGATTAATAAATCCCCTTGATTAACTTGATCACCGACCTCCACAAAAACTTGCTCCACTCGTCCCGGAACTTTAGGAATTACATATACCTGAGCTTTAGCTGCTAAACTGCCATGATAAGTTAGTGTTTCAGAAAAATCCTTTGTTACCACTGGACTAATCACCACTGGTAACTGGGCAACAGCTGGAGAGTTATTGGCATATTTGTTTTGTTCACGATAAGTATAAAACCCTACTAAGCCAATTAATAAAATACCAGTAATAATAATTGCTAACCCTCTTCTATTCTTCATAACACGTGGCTAAAATAAAGCCACCTCACCTCACTTATCATTATTGCTATCTACTGACTGTCTGGTCAGTCATGTATTAATTATAATAGATCTTGTTAAATTATGTCAATTCGCCTTCGTATAAATCTTACGTGTTTCAAATTCAAATATGAATAAAAAAGCGAAACCACCATTTTAGGCGGTTTCGCTATCAGCATTTACTATTCTACAGTTACACTTTTGACTAGGTTACGTGGTTTATCAACATCCAAGCCTTTAGCCTTAGTGGTATAATAGGCTAACAGCTGCATAGGTACAACTGATAACATTGGTGCTAGTAAAGGATGAACCTCTGGGATAAAGATAGTTTGATTTCCTGCGTTAGAGTAATCAAAATCTTGATCCATAGCAATAATCAAGATTTCTCCACCACGGGCTTTTACTTCCTGGAGGTTACTAATGATTTTGTCTAATAGAACTTTTTGTGTAGCAAGACCTACAACTTGTACTCCAGGGGCTATTAAAGCCATGGTGCCATGCTTTAATTCTCCACCCGGTAAAGCCTCACCATGAATATATGAAGTTTCTTTCAACTTCAATTGTCCTTCCATTGCAGATAGATAATCTATTCCGCGCCCTAAGAAGAAGGCATCCGTTGCTGTTGCGTATCGATTCGCATATTCCTGCACAATCGGCTCACAATCATGCAGTACCTTTTGAATTTGCTCAGGAATCATTCGTAATCCTGTCAATAGTTCCTGATCAACCACTCCATTTAGTTGCTGGCTAATATAAATAGCGATTAAACATAAGCAAGCTAACTGGGCAGTATAGGCTTTAGTGGAAGCTACAGCAATTTCTGGACCAGCATGTGTTAGCATTACCGCATCAGCTTCCCGTGCTAGTGTTGAACTAATTACATTAGTAACTGCCAATACCCGAGCACCCTTATCTTGTGCTACTCGCATAGCACCTAAAGTATCGGCTGTTTCTCCTGATTGACTGAGAACAATTAATAAAGTATTTTGATCAGCCTTAACCCGATTATAACGATACTCAGAAGCATATTCTGCTTCCACGGGAATATCTAAGAATTGCTCTAACAAATATTTACCGTATAAACAAGCATGATAAGCCGTTCCGCAGGCAATAAACTGGATTTTATTAATTCCCTTGACTAACTCTGGAGGGATTTCCTCCGCTAAATTAAGCTGCCCAGAGCTATCCAAACGGTTTGCGATGGTTTCACGAACTCCTTTTGGCTGCTCATGAATTTCTTTTAACATAAAGTGTTCATAACCATCTTTTTCTACTTGAACTTGATCCCATTCAATATACTCGGTCTGTAAGTCTTTAATAAAGCCTGCCTGATCAAATAATTCAATATGGTCTTTAGTAATTCGAGCACATTCACCATCTTGTAAAATATATACTTCTCTAGTATAATCAAGCAAGGCTTGAACGTCTGATGCACAATAATTTTCATTACTTCCAATTCCAATTACTAAAGGTGATTCACTTTTAGCCGCTATAATTTCCTGTGGATGTTTTGCTGATAAGACTAATATTGCATAGGAACCTTGCAAAACTTTAACAGTGGCTTGGACCGCCTGTAATAAATCAGCTTGGTAGTTGTTCTCAATTAAATGAGCAATTACTTCAGCAGCTGATTCTGAAGTAAAACTATAGCCAGCTTCTAATAATTGACTTTTTAATTGTTGAGCATTTTCAATAATACCATCACTTACTACTGCAATGCTGCCGTCACTAGATAATTGGGGCTCAGCATTCTCCGTCGTAGGAGCACCATGGGTAACCCATGCAGTATGACCAATACCTATAGTACCCTTTAAATCTTTATCTTCAACAATCTTATTTAATTCAGACAATCGACCCTTTGTTTTATAAACATTAAGCTGGTCATCAAATTCGCAGATACCTGCAGAATCATAGCCTCGATATTCTAATTTATTTAAACCTTGTAACAGAAAAGGTTTGGCTGCTTTGTTTCCAACGTATCCTATTACTCCGCTCATACTTTTTCCTCCTCTATTGTTATTCCAAACCCAAAAAAAACATGCCAAAAAGTCGTCTGTTGTACTGCATGAAGGCACAACAAACCAAGCCATTGAAAACCCTTTGTTCCTCAAGTTGCCTCAAGGTTTTGTAGTTTTCTAACGGATATGGCATCCGAGTGGCACCCGCCGATTACTTCGATTAACCACTTCCTCGTCAACTTTCCTCACTGGAAAGTCCTGGCGCTTTGTTCAATTTTCAAAGACCTATTTAAATTGTCCCCCCTTTCTCAATTGATTACTTACTTCTCTTTTTCAAGCTAGATTCCCTTTATCCTATGCACACTTTTTTGGAATGTGAATCAAAAGGAATCTAGATAAGTAGTGGCGAAGTTACTTCTGCATTTAACGGATATACTAATTGAGGGGGATCACTTTGCAAGTATACTTAGATAACTCTGCTACTACACCACTATTACCAGAAGTAGCTGAAGCTATGAAACCATATTGGTCAGAAAAATATGGTAATCCTTCATCACCTCACAGCCTCGGTGTTGAATGTGAAAGAGCATTAACTAACTGTAGAATGTACCTTGCTCAGCTACTAGGCGTTAATCATCAAGAACTAATTTTTACCAGTAGTGGTACAGAGGCTAAT
Source organism: Bacillota bacterium (assembly GCA_012521185.1). Classification (GTDB taxonomy): domain Bacteria; phylum Bacillota; class Limnochordia; order Darwinibacteriales; family DTU012; genus JAAYMV01. The sequence continues at coordinate 4,732 of JAAYMV010000061.1, read as the reverse complement.
AATTTAGCAATTCTTGGTTTTGCTTATAATCAACGAAAACCTGGTCACATAATTACCACTAGTATTGAACATTTGTCGGTTCTTAATGTAATGAACCATTTAAGTGAACAGCATCAATGGCAAATTAGTTATTTGCCAGTAAATAAACAAGGACTTATTGATCTAAAACAACTAGAAGCCGAAATACGGCCAGATACTTGTCTAATTAGCATTGGACTCGTTAACAATGAAATTGGTACCATTCAAGATTTGGCTAGCATTGGTCAAATAGTAAAAAAATATAATCAACAACAACAACAAATTGTACTACATGTAGATGCTGTGCAAGCTTTTGGCCACATACCTTTAGATATTAAGAAAAATAACATTCACCTCCTAACTGTAAGTGGCCACAAAATCTTTGGACCAAAAGGTAGTGGCTTATTATACTGTGATCATAAAGTTCGCTTACAGCCGCTGTTCTTTGGTGGTGGCCAAGAAAACGGTCTCCGTTCTGGTACGGAAAATTTACCGGCGATCATCGGCTTTACGAAAGCCTGTCAATTGGCAATGGAAGAATATAATTCTCGGTTGTCTCAGCTAAAATTATGGTATAATCAATTATTGGAGCACTTAACAGAAATTCCTGATCATTTTATCAATAGTCCAACCAATGGCTCACCACATATTATCAATATTGGCTTCATTGGAATTAAAAGTGAGATATTGGTTCACTTCTTAGAAGCCAAAGGAATCTATGTATCCATGGGAGCAGCCTGCAGCGGTCGTCGGCAATCTATCTCCCATGTACTGCAAGCTATTGGTCTTACACCAGAACAAGCGGGTGCTTCAATTCGAATTAGTCTGTCGCCGTTTCATACACGTGATGAAATCGAATATGCTGGCAAAATCATCAATGAAACTGTTAATGAAATTCGAAGTATTTATCAGTAGGAGGTAGTAAATTGTACCGAAAAATATTAGTCCGTTATGGGGAAATGAGTCTAAAAGGTAAAAACCGGACTTATTTCGAGGATATATTAATTAGAAACATGCGCAATGCCCTACAAGGTGCAGGTGATTATAAAATAACTAAAACTTTCGGCAGAATATATGTTGACTGCACGGAAGATAACTGGCAAATCATAGCTGATAAATTAAGCAAGGTTTTTGGAATTGTTTCAATGTCTCCTGTACTAGAAACTAGTCTTGAGCTAGAAGCAATTGAACATGCTGCCTTAGCGCTTATGCAAGATAATCCTAAAGGTAGTTTTAAGGTTGCCGTACGACGTTCCAATAAAAGATTTCCATTCACAAGTCCAGAAATGAACCAAAGAATTGGGGCTCTTGTTTTAAGAAATTTTCCAGAATTAACTGTTGATGTGAATCAACCTGATATCCAGCTCAACATTGAAATTCGTAGCGAGGGAACATACTTATTTAACCAGGTTATTCCGGGAAGCGGTGGCTTGCCTGCCGGCACTAGCAGTAAAGCTTTCCTATTACTCTCAGGCGGTATAGACAGTCCAGTAGCTGGTTACTTATCTTTAAAGCGTGGTGTGGATTTAGAAGCAGTTCACTTTTATTCTTATCCATTTACTAGTGAGCGTTCTAAAGAGAAAGTAATTGACTTAGCCCGAATTCTTGCTGGTTATACTGGTAAACAGAAAATTAAACTATGGGTCGTTCATTTTACTGAAATCCAGAAAGCAATTCAACAAGCCAATTATCCCGAATTGAATATCACTGTTATGCGTCGAATGATGCTGCGGGTTGCTTGTCAATTAGCTGAACGAGAAAAAGCTTTAGCCTTGGTAACAGGTGATAGTCTAGGACAAGTAGCCAGTCAAACTATGGAAAGTCTAGCAACAATTAACGCGGTGACTAATATGCCAATTTTAAGACCATTAATTGGCTATGATAAGCAAGAAATCATAGATATCTCTAGAAAAATCGATACTTATGATACATCCATTTTACCTTACGAAGATTGTTGCACAGTCTTTGTACCGAAAAACCCTGCAATTAGACCAACAATCGAACAAGCCTTAGAGGCGGAACTTCATTTAGACATTCAAGGGCTAATCGATGAAGCTATTGAAAAGACTGAATGTTTAACTGTCTCGAATATTATCCGTCCCTTCTAAATGATTCTTGGATAAAGAAGGATTTCTTAAGATAATAACGAATAGTTGTAATATATAGGGATATCAAGGGAGGGAGTAATATGTCGTCAGTATCAAAGCACGACTATACCGCTCTGATTAATGAAATTAATGAGTTAAAGAAAGAAAATGCTTACTTGAAAAAAGAGTTAATGAAACAAAAATCTTATATAACCGAGTTAGAGGATGTTTCCCTTTCATTAGCTGAACGGCAACTTTTATTGGGAAAATCAGATAAAGAGGCAATAAATTAAGCTCCTAGTTTCCAGGAGCTCTTTTTTTTCGCTGTTGATTGATTTTTAGCAATCCTAAGGCTGACAGAATCCCAACTGAATCCAAAACAACATCTTTAACAGATCCAGTTCTAAAAGGGAAGAAAGATTGTTGCCACTCATCTACAATTGCAAACAGCAACGTGAAAATAAAGGTTGCTAAGTAAGGATATTTTTTTAATCTAGGCGTAACATTAATCGCCTGGAATATTATACCTGTAGCAAAAAAATAACCAGCTACATGCAGCCCCTTACGAATATAAAAAACAAGAGCTGAAATCTGAGCTCTTGAAAGGTTTGGAAACATTTCTAGCAACCACTTTGTCATGGAATGAGCACTTGAGGCCGGTTGACTAGAAAAAATTAATAAAACTGCTACATAACAGATTACTATCAGCCATCTGAGAAAAACCACTAGATCGCCTCTCCCTATCAATCGCAGGCTGGCTCTTCTTCGAGCCAGCTACTTGTAATACTGACAATGCCTGCATTGCTCTAAACATCCTAAGTCCATCCGCCAAGCATACTTTAAGCAATAATACTCTATTCTACCGCTCTTATCTACCTTCGCTTGAGCATGAGCGCATAAGATCATAGCTGTCTAGCCACCTCCAGAGGAACATTATATAATATACTCCCCTAACGAGATTTTTATACAGTCTATGAATTGAGTCTAGTACTTTGTTACTAGAAAAAGAAAAATCTTTTCCGCTTCTTATACAATACAGGTTCCGGAACATCAAAAAGCTCACCTGCTATAATCATCCTGGGCTTTTGATACACAAATGAGTTAGCATCTTGGAGTCCGATTATTTTTTCAACTGCCCGAATTCCTTCGTCTAGGATGAAACTCCGTCTACCAGTGGAATGAGCATCACTAGCTAATATATGCACCATTTGATGTTCCAATAAGATTTTACTAACTTGCTGAACTTTTTCCCCAAACATTCCTGTAATACTACCTGCATTCATTTGAATTAAATACCCGTTATTAATCCATTCATAGATCAAATTAGGGTTATCTAACACATAATGATATCTTTCAGGGTGAGCAATAATCGGTGTAATACCTTTAACTTTGAACGAGAACAACACTTGCTCACTATATTGTGGAATTTCCAACATTGGCAATTCAATTAAACAATAAGTGCCATTATTGTTATAAGTAGGAATTTGCTCTTTGGCTAATTCAACTAGATTATAATCCATAAACAATTCCGCGCCAGCAACAAGATTTATGCCTATATCCACTTCTTTTAGGGCTGCGGAAAACTGGCCAACTTTTTCTTGAATGGCTGACCAGTCAGCTATTGAATCATAATGAGGTGTAGCTGCCACATGGGTAACACCGCGACCTAAAGCTAGTTTGGCCATGGCTAAAGCCGTTTCTAAATCTGGTGCCCCATCATCTACACCTGGCAAAATATGAGTGTGTAAATCATACATAGATATCGCCTTCTACTCCAACGAAGTGTAATAATTATAATAATATTCGTAACTTCGGCCTTTAAATTCGACCTTATTAAGAATAACACCAAGTAACCGTGACTTACTATTGAGCAATAGATCTCTTGCGCGAAGTGCTGCTTCCTGATGAGTTTGATTAGCTGCCACAACAAAAGCAACTCCATCGCACATTGGACCGAGAATTAAAGAATCAGCTACTGGTAAAACTGGCGGTGCATCTAGGACAACAATTCCATCGAAATCATCTAACTGATCAATTAAGTCTTTCATAGCTTGCGATTGCAGTAATTCCGACGGATTTGGCGGTGTTGGACCAGAAGTAATTAGCTGTAAGCCGTCCACAGAAGTATCCTTCAAAGCCTCTTCCAAAGTAATTTGTCCAGTAATTATATTACTTAAACCATAGACATTATCAACACCGAATATCTGATGCAATACGGGCTTACGCATATCACAATCGATCATAATCACCTTTTTATCAGTTTGGCAAATAGAGATTGCTAAATTACAGCTAATGGTCGATTTCCCTTCTGCCGGCCCAGTACTAGTAAGCATAATTTTCTTCAATTCTTTATCTGGTGCTGTGAAGCGCAAGTTAGTCCTTAGAGTGCGAAAGGCTTCAGCAGCTACTGATTTTGGATTATTATTTACGATTAGTTTCCTACCGTTTTTATTTGAACTCACTTTATCACATCCTTAAAGTCGATGTTTGGTTCTTTAGAGGATCTCGCTCAGTCTCATTATTGAAAACTGGGATTTGACCAAGCACCGGTAAACCGAGGATTTTCTCAGCTTCTTCTTTTGTCTTAATTGTATTATCAACATAATCAAGTAAGAAAGCAATACCAG
>JAAYMV010000006.1 GCA_012521185.1 Bacillota bacterium | reverse complement strand
ACCTGGCTTAATAGGCATTTGTACTACGTTGTTATTAATGAAGTTTGAACCAGGATTAGCATTATAGGAGTGATCTCTATCTGCTACATCAATAAATACGTAAAGGTTTTCGTCATCCCACATTACTCGGAACTGACCGCCAGCAGCAAATCCACCTGGACCGCGAGAAGCATATGAACCACCAATTGCTTCATAGTTTTCCATGGTGAGAGTTACTACGGGAGCTTCAGCCCAAGCATCATCTAAAATACCGTCAATTTCTGGTTTAACAGCTGCGTATTTAGCTATGAATTCAGGACTTGCAAAAGCTACACTACTAAGTACTAATAACAATAAAACGGAAAGCACTACAGTTTTTCTCATAAATGAAAAACCTCCTAAGTAGTTTTTTAACTTCCGGTTATATTATATCCAATATTATTAAAAAGATCAATCGAAGATAAATCTTAGATTTTAAATATTATCATTATGTTAAAACAGATCGTAACAAGGAGATCCTTGTTACGAAGTATAATTAATACTAGGTAATAAAAGCCAACTAGAAGTAGGTGGATACTTTGTCAAAATATCAGGTAATTGCTGCTACAACTTTCGGTTTAGAAGCGGTAGTAGCTGATGAGGTAAAAAAATTAGGCTTTACCAATGTGACTGTGGAAAACGGGAAGGTGATGTTTCCTACAGATGAAGCTGGGATTTGCCGTGCTAATCTTTGGTTAAGAGCTGCAGATCGAATTAGAATTCAAGTAGCTCAGTTTAAAGCTACAAGCTTTGAGCAGCTTTTTGAAGAAACTAAAGCACTGCCATGGGGTGATTGGCTGCCTAAGGATGCTGAGTTTCCAGTGGAGGGTAAGTCTGTAAAATCTACATTATTTAGCGTTTCAGATTGCCAGGCAATTGTAAAAAAGGCGATTGTTGAAAGTATGAAGCGTAAATATAAAGTATCCTGGTTTGAAGAGAATGGTCCTTTATTTAGGATCGAGGTTGCTTTACTAAAAGATGTAGCTACTATTACTTTAGATAGCAGCGGAACAGGATTACATCGTCGTGGTTATAAACCCTTAGTTGGGGAAGCGCCTTTACGGGAAACGATGGCAGCTGGTTTAATCCTACTATCTAGATGGCAGCCCGATACAGCGTTAATTGATCCCTTTTGTGGAAGTGGTACCATTCCGATTGAAGCTGCCTTAATTGGAATGAATATAGCACCAGGAATTAATCGGGAATTTGCTTGTGAGGATTGGCCTTGGATTCCAAAAGAAGTTTGGCGGGATGCTCGTCGGGAAGCCCATGATTTAGCTAATTATGATCAGGAGTTATTCATTATTGGCTCTGATATTAATGATCAAGTATTAAAAGTTGCCAGGCAAAATGCTGCCGAAGCTTTTGTCGATGACAAAATTCATTTTCAAACTTTACCATTATCTAGTTTAAGCTCGAAAAAGAAGTATGGCAAGATTATTTGTAATCCTCCATATGGTGAACGGATCGGTGAAAGAGATGAAGTAGCTGCTTTATATAGAGAAATGGGTCGAGTTTTTAGTAAACTAGATACTTGGTCGTTTTATATTTTAACATCTTATCCTGACTTCGAAAAATTATTTGGAAAACCAGCTACAAAGAAACGTAAGTTTTACAATGGCAATATCCGGGTCGACTATTATCAATATTATGGGCCGCGACCGCCAAAAAAGAAATAGTTTACCTTGAGGGGGGAAACAATTGAGTAAGCCAAATGTTATCTTTTTAATGACTGATCAGCAGCGTTGGGATTGTTTAGGGGTTGTTAATCCATTAGTGAAAACACCCAATCTAGACAGGTTAGCCCAGAATGGTATTCGTTATAGTCAAGCTGTTTGTCAAGCACCAATGTGTGTTCCTAGCCGTTATTCAATGATGTTTGGATATTATCCGTCCCAATTGGGTGTGCGTGGTAATGGTGGAGGTTTGTTTTTCGAGGAGCGTTTGCCCACTGTGCCTTTACCAGAAATGATGCGACAAAGTGGTTATCAAACTGCTGGTTTTGGTAAAACCCATTGGAATCATGGATATTTAAATCCTGAACCGCCAACCAGGGGGTTTGAAGTGCGGGCTGAGGGACAATCAGCTGATAGCGCCCAGTATGAAAAAGGTGCGATAATGATGTCTGAGGTTAATCCCCAGGGCTTAGCCGCTTATTTTGCAGAAACGAAGGACTATGGTGGCGGAGAGGAAAATGCAAAAGGTTATCTTGGGTGCACCAGTCAAGTGCCACCCGAAGATCACCGTGATGGCTTTATAGCGCAACAATGTTTGAAGTTCCTAGACGAAGGTGTAGATCCGGACCGACCATTATTTTTATATTTATCTTTTATTAAGCCTCATGCTGGCTTTAATGTGATCAAGAAATTTGAAGATTTGTATGACATCAATGACATTCCTGATTTGCCAGAACCGCCTTGGCTAGAGGAGCCAGATACTCATGTTAGAGCTACTAGAGAACAAAACATTCAAATGCAAAAAAGATATGATGGTTGGCGTTCTGTTTGGGAAAAGCTGACTCCGATGGAGCGGCGGCGGACTACTTTACGTTATTGGGCTAATTGTAGTTGGCTAGATGATTACTTTGGTCAAGTTTTAGAAAAACTGGATAAGCTAGGCAGACTAGATAACAGTTTGATTATCTATACTTCTGATCATGGAGATATGATGGGTGAAAGACAGCATATGTTTAGTAAATACTGCTTATACGACAGTAGCGTACGCGTACCTTTAATCTTATCTGGCAGTGTTGTACCAGAGGAATTAAGGGGAACAGTAGATGATCGCCCAGCTGAACTAGTAGATTTAATTCCAACAATTCAAGAGACTTTGCAGATCAAAACGGATCCACGTCGACCAGGTTTAAATTTATTGGGAGAAAAAAAGAAGTTAGGCAGCTTCTGTGAGTTTTATGGCGGAGCACCTAATCGGATGTATGGCACGCCAGCTTATATGTGGCGGAAGAAAGATTGGAAACTCATATTATATTTGCCTGGTCCATTAACAGAAGCGATTAGTAAAGTGGATCAAACTAAAGGTGAATTATATAATCTGGCTGAGGATCCTTATGAATGGTATAACTTATATGATCAAATAGAATATGCGGCAATTAGAGAACAATTGAAAACGGAATTGTTAATGCATTTGGCGATTTCTTGGGCAAAAGGCCCGGTCTTTTATGAGAAAAGTGGTTTACAAAGTCTAGGCAGTGCTCTTACTGCTGAGGAGTTGTAAGGATTTTGTCGATTAGTATTTTAGCAAAACCGATTGGACCTCTTTGTAATCTTAACTGCCACTATTGTTTCTATTTAGATAAGCATAATCTCTATCCAGAGCAACGTAACTTTAGAATGACGGATCAGGTTCTAGCAAGTTACATTAAGCAATACATTCAGCTACAGCCTGGTCCTGTGGTTGGTTTCGCTTGGCAAGGGGGAGAACCTACCTTGCTAGGTATTGATTTTTTTCGCAAAGTTGTGAATTTGCAAAAAAGGTATTTGCCAGCTAGTTGGTATTGTGAAAACTCGATTCAAACTAATGGAACCTTAATCGATCAAGCGTGGTGTGATTTTTTAAAAGCTGAGAATTTCTTAGTAGGCATTAGTTTAGACGGTCCAGCAAATTTACATAATGCTTTTCGCCAGGACAAACAAGGATTGCCTACTTACCAGCAGGTAGTGGCTGGATTAAAATTATTACAAAAGGCAGGCATTGATTATAATGTGTTGTGTACTGTAAATCGGGAAAACGTTGCCTATCCAGAACAAGTTTATCAGCATTTTAGAGAGTTAGGGATTAGGTTTATTCAATTTATTCCGATTGTGGAGTTTAGCAATGACAGTTTCTCTGTATCTGGTACAGCTTATGGAAAATTCCTAACTAGTGTCTTTCATCAATGGTTATTACAGGATTTAGGGCGGATTTCTGTCCAAATCTTCGAAGAATGTTTCTCAATAATAGCAGGCTTTGGTCCGAAGTTATGCAGTTTTCATGAAACATGTGGTCAAGCTTTAGTAATCGAACACAATGGGGATATTTATACTTGTGATCACTTTGTTAACCAAGAAAACTATTTGGGCAATATTTTAGAAACAGAATTACAAGAGATCGTATCAAACCAAGGATTACAGGACTTTGCAGCTAATAAAAAAATGCTTGCTAATCACTGTAATAGTTGTCCTGTGAAGTTTATTTGCAATGGAGGATGTCCTAAAAATCGGCAAGCAGGTATAAATCATCTATGTGCTGGATATCAACAATTTTTTAGTTATGCTCTGCCATATTTTCAGTTGTTAGCGGATTTAACTCAAAAACGTTATCCACTAGACTTCATCACTAAGGAAATGCGAAATCTTCATGAACAGCGTTGGTCTAAAGTTGGGCGTAATGATCCTTGTCCTTGTAATAGTGGTAAAAAGTATAAAAAATGTTGTCAAGACAATAAAATCTAGTTATTTATGAGGTGAGTTATGGTTATTCAACCTAAGTTTCGAGGATTTATTTGTACAACTGCTCATCCTGTAGGATGTGCAGAGAATGTCAAGCAGCAAATTGGGTATGTGAAAAAGCAAGGAAAGTTTAATGGTCCTAAAAATGTTTTAATTATTGGAGCTTCTACTGGTTACGGATTAGCTTCTAGAATAACCGCTACTTTTGGTGCTGGCAGTAAAACATTAGGCGTCTTTTTTGAACGACCAGCTATTGGTGGGCGGACTGCAAGCGCTGGTTGGTATAATACTGCAGCCTTTGAAAAAGTAGCTTTAGCAGAGGGTTATTATGCCAAAAGCATTAATGGGGATGCTTTTTCCCATGAAATAAAAGACCAAACTATCCAAACAATCAAAGCAGATATGGGAAAAGTTGATTTAGTAATTTACAGTTTAGCCTCGCCAAGACGTACTGACCCAGACACTAAACAAATTTATACTTCAGTAATTAAACCAATTGGCAAGCCTTTCCAAGGTAAAACAGTGGATTTTCATACTGGAGAAATATCTACTGCCAAGGTTGAACCAGCTACTGAACAGGAAGAAATAGAAACTGTGAAAGTGATGGGCGGCGAGGATTGGATTCTCTGGATTAAAGCCTTGAAAGAAGCCAATGTTTTAGCGGATCAGTTTGTTACTCTTGCATATTCTTATGTTGGTCCAAAGCTTACTCGACCAATCTATCGCGACGGAACAATCGGTAAGGCAAAAGATGATTTAGAAGCTAGCGTGGATACAATAAATGCCTTAGTTAAAGACCTTAATGGTCAAGCTTATGTCGCAGTCAACAAAGCCTTGGTTACTCAATCCAGTTCTGCAATACCTGTGGTGCCTTTGTATATATCTTTATTATTTAAGGTAATGAAAGAGAAAGGTATTCATGAGGGATGCATTGAACAAATTTATCGATTGTTTACTGAGCGAATTTATAGTGGAGATTTAGCCTTAGATGAGCAGGGAAGAATTAGAGTTGATGATTGGGAAATGCGAGAAGATGTCCAAGCTGAAGTAGCCAAGCTTTGGGAGCAAGTAACAAACGATAACATAGATCTGTTAGCAGATTTAGCAGGATTTAGAAATGATTTTTTTGCTCTGTTCGGCTTCGGTTTACCGAATGTAGATTATGAGGCAGAGGTAGATCAAGTAGTGGCGATTCCTAGTTTAGAGGAATAAAGAACAAATGACCTTGCCAAACAAATACTTGGCAAGGTCATTTGTTTTATTCAACAGCTTCCCACTTTAGTTCTTCTACTTGAATATAATCAAATTTAGCTTCAATGGCTCGATCACTAACTGGACTAATTGCATAGAGGCCAATTATTGGTTTAGAATAGTTGACCCAGGTACGGTTACCTACTTCAATCCATTCTTCGCCGTCTGCACTGTAATAGTAACTAACTTGATTATTGAGATTGATTAATCTTAGATAAACTTCGGTAATGGGATCGATATTTTCAATCACCGTTGTATAAGCAGTGGCTACTTCTACGGCAGCTTCAATAGCTTGTGCATCGAAAGCATGAACTCTGCCTAAGCGAATATAGTTATCTTCATTTTCCCAGATTAGAATACCAGCTTGCTCAAAATCTCTTTCTGGGAAGATTTCGATTCTGGCTGTGAACTGATAGTTTTCATATGGGATTTCACGTAGGAAGAAATTAACTGGATTATTTGCTGTTTCATGAACGTCTGCTGGTTGAGTAATAATTGTTAAGAAACCCGGATTAGTAGTTAATGACCAGAAAATGTCATTGCGATTAGTAATTGTCCAGTGACTTGGCAATGTTGTATAGTCAAAGTCTTCGAATATGACGTCACCAGTAACTAATTCTTTATTAGTAGAATCGGTACAACCTTGCAGAATTGCTATGCACAACAGTAAACTGATAAATATAAACATCGCGCTTCTTCTCATTGTTTTTCCTCCTATCATCGTAGAGGTATACTATTCAGTCAAGGAATACAATGCTGAAACTTGGTCAGCAGTAAGGGCGTTAGTGTAGATACGGAAGTCTTTAAAATCCGCGTATAAATATGGGTCAGCATCGAAGATAGATTTACCGATATAGTTATCGAATGTACCGCCAACATCCTTGGGTTGAGCGTGAGCTTCGATCGTACCAATTAGCTGGTCATCGTAATATACAGCTAGTTCTTTATCGGAAACTACTACAGTTATCAGAATCCATTTATTGGCAGATATTAAATCTATTGTAAAGTCTGTGGCAATCAGGTCTGGCCCATAGATACTATTTTCGTTTGTGAATACAGTAACCATAGTGCTATCATCTAAGCCTAAAGGTGTCATGTAGAAGAATCCATATGGACCAGCGAGGTCGAAGAATCTGGACCAAGCTCGAATTTCTTTTACATTGACTAAGAATGAAATAGTAAAATTATCTAGGTCAGAAACAATCTCTGCTGGCAAGTTAACATAAGCATTTTTACCATCTAACGATTAAAATTTAAGAGACAGGATGTGTTAAGTAATGTCAAAGGTAGCAGGAAAAAGGCTGCTGCGTTCGCAAGTGCCAGAGGAACAAACTTGGAACTTGGCGGATTTGTTTGCCACTGATCAAGCATGGGAAACAGAATTACAAGCTGTTGCAGCGGATCTAACTAACATTACTCAGTATAAAGGACGTTTGTCTGAGGGAGTAGAAGTTTTTGTTGATTGTTTAAATGCCTTTGAAGAATTTCAAATTAGATTTTTAAAAGTTGCGGCTTATGCTAGATTACGCTTATCCGAGGATGGTACAAATCCTGAGAACCAGGGGAAATATGCACGAATTAGTGCTTTAGCAGCAAAGGTGGAGTCAGAGCTATCATTTCTTGAATCGGAGATAATCGATTTGCCAATAGAAGTTATTGATGCATATTTAGCTAACCCGGAGGTAGCAGATTTTACTAAGTTTATTAAAGATCTGCTTGATACAAAACCCTATCGTTTATCACCGGAAACAGAAACAGTTTTAGCAGCTTTAGGTGAGGTACTAGGCGCACCTTATATGATTTATGAAAGAACTAAGGCAGCTGATATGCAGTTTGATTCGATTAAAGACTATGCTAATAATGAATTAGCCATGTCCTTTGCTTTATACGAAGATCTGTATGAATCATCACCCGATACAAAGCTTAGAAGAAAAGCAACAGAGTCATTTACCAAGACTTTGAAGCAGTATCAAAATACCTTTGCTGGTACTTATGGTACGGAAGTTACTAAACAAGTGGTTTTAGCTAGATTGCGTGGGTACCCATCTGTAACTGAGATGTTATTACAACCCCAAGGGGTAACCTTGGAGATGTATCATAATCAATTGGATATCATTCAAAAAGAGTTAGCTCCTCATATGCGTCGCTATGCGAAATTGAAAAAAGAACAATTAGGATTAGATAAGATGTTATTTTGTGATTTAAAGGCACCTTTAGATCCAGAATACGATCCGCCAATTACTTATCAGGAAGCTGCTCAGCTTATTCTTGATGCTTTTCAAATATTAGGGCCAGAATATTGCAGTTTTATTGAGGAGGCCCTCTATAACCGGTGGGTTGATCTAGCGGATAATGTTGGTAAGTCCACAGGCGCCTTCTGCTCATCTGTTTATGGCGTACATTCATTTATTTTGATGACCTGGACAGACAGTATGCGCTCTGCCTTTACTTTAGCCCATGAACTAGGGCACGCTGGTCATTTTTCCTTAGCTGGAAAATATCAAAGATTGGTCAATCTGCGTCCATCATTATATATGATTGAAGCGCCGTCTACCATGAATGAGCTTCTGCTAGGCAACTATATTCTTAAACAATCAGAAGATGTACGGATGAGACGGTGGGTAATTCTACAGTACTTAGGTACTTATTACCATAACTTTGTCACTCATTTATTAGAGGCCGAATATCAACGGCGGGTTTATGAATTAGCTGAGTCCGGTAAGGCAATTACCGCTAGTTTGTTAAATGAGCAAAAAGGTCAAGTGTTAGCTGACTTTTGGGGAGATGCTGTAGAAATAGATGAAGGAGCCCGACTAACTTGGATGCGTCAACCACATTATTACATGGGGTTATATCCTTACACTTATTCAGCAGGATTAACTGTGGCAACTGCTTGCTCACAAGCCATTCAAAACGAAGGACAGCCAGCGGTAGAGCGATGGTTGGAGTTCTTGAAAGTAGGAGGGAAGTATCAGCCATTAGACCATATTAAGATTGCTGGTTTAGATATGTCCTCTCCAGAGCCAATTCGTCAGGCTGTGGCTTTTGTTGGTTCATTAATCGATGAATTAGAAAAAAGTTTTGTGTAAGTAAAAAGTCTAGCACATCCCAGTAGGGGAAGTGCTAGACTTTTTTATAGTTCTAAACTAGGACTGCCTGCACCTGCATATTGTAGAACCAATTCTTTAGCACGTTCCGCATCGTTTAATGCCATACTATAATCATATGGAATGTGAACTGAAGTTGTTGATTCATATTCACTTACAGGACAGTCAACAAATATATTATCAATAACTTCCCAGTAACCTGTTTGAGAACTGCCATACCACCAACCGATTGGGCCTTCGCGGTATCCTGTTTTGTCATCAAGATTTCCATTACCAACACTTTCAAAATAGTTGTTTTCTACGCGAGCTTTTCCGCCCATTCGTACGTTTATACCGGACTCTGTAATATTGTGGAAGTAATTGTTAAAGAGATGTACTTCAGCATAACGTATTAAAGGTGTTCTAGAGTTTACATTATAAAAATAGTTGTGATGGTAGGTTACTTTATCAGGAGCTTTACTAGCATCATCTGTATGACCGATCAATGATGTTTTATAGTGATCAAAGAACTTACACCAAGAGACAGTTACATACTCGGCACCTTCTTTAATATCCACTAAACCATCGTAATGGTCCTTTTTATGATCGCGGTCGCTATAGAAGGTACAGCGGTCAATCCAGATATTTTTTGAATTAGTTGTAACATCAATTGCCTTTTTCTCACCTATGTCAACGTGATGAATAGTGAGATTGCGAATTATGATATTTTCAGCGCGCCTTAAGGAGATGCCAATTCCATGAAATTCACCTTGATCCCCATATCCAATAATTGATACATCCGACTGATCTTTTATGTCAATTTTATCTTTGCCAGTGTTTTCAGGCGTAATTTTTCCTGTAATGTAGATGATTAGAGGATAAGGCTCACCATAGTTCTTATCGCCCTTATGCCTTCTTTCGTTAGCATATAAAGCATCATATAGCTCTCTTCCATTATCGATAAATAGGATTTTATTTTCAGGACATCCTTCACCACCTGTAGTGCCACCATTTTCACTAGCCCATCCAACTAAACCAAAGTAGGCATCTCCAATATTTGGCGGTGGTTCAGTCGGGATATCAGGGTTTGGATCTTGGGGGTCTGGATTAGGATCACTAGGTTCTTCCGGTTCCTGAGGATCAGTTGGTTCACCAGGTTCCTCAGGATCGCTAGGTTGGCCAGGATTAAAATTTCCACTTGTGTCCCAGACTTCGATTTGATCAATGAATAATCCAGCAGTGCCCTTGGAGCCAACTATCCCACGGAATTGAATTTGTCCAGTAACAGTATGTTCTTTGTTCAATTCAATCTCTAAAACCTTAAACTCACTAAACGTTATAGGATATTCACCATGTGCTCGATAGCCATCTACTCCTACAACGCCACTAGTTGATTCTTTGTTTCCAACAGCAAGCTTTAAATCGTTAACAGGTAATCCACTACCATTGTCATTTTTTATGGTTATTTTTAGTACTGGTTGACCAGCAGTAGCTAGTCCCGGTACTTCTATGGTAAATCTTTGTGAACCCATTTCTAAAACTCCGTCTATTACCGTAAGAGTACCAGATGTATGGGAAATGCTCTCAGGATTATCCAGCATATCTGGCTCTTTTCTTATATTTGTGCCATCAGGTACATTATTAAAAGTCTCTCTGAAAATCACACCATCTTCTCCTGGAGGTTCTTCCTCAACAATAGCAGCTTTAAATGTATCAATTGCAGCTAATAGAGTTGTAACAGCTTCATCTACTTCAGTTTGCGTAGCATCCACAGTATCACATATAACTTGAGCGGCAGCGATTGCATCTGCTAAAGCTGTATGAGCTTCTTCGGGAGCTTGTCCAGGTTCGTTACCTTTACCTGTATCATTGAGTATCGTTTCGGCCTCTTGAATGGCGGAGGCTAGATCGTTCTTATCTACTGGAGTTGGTTCAGGATCTTTTTTAGCTTCTATAATCTTAATAGTAATTTCATCAGATAGTTTACCAGAACTAACTTTGATTACTACTTTGCCAGTAGCTTCTTTGCCGGCTTCAAAAGTAGCATTTACACCATCAGCACTT
>JAAYMV010000060.1 GCA_012521185.1 Bacillota bacterium | reverse complement strand
GAGCTTTAAAACACGTTCGAGAGCTAAAATTGAAGTCATAGACTACATCTTGTGGTATAACTCGCAACGACTGCATTCATATTTGGATTACTGCTCTCCAATGGAATTTGAGAAGATTTATTTTGAACCCAGATTTCGCAAGGGTAGTATATAATGGTCAATATAATAGTTTGTGATAGTAGTTTTGTGTCCAGAAATCAGGTAAATCGTGTTTGCCGTGGATCATTGTGCAGCTAATATACGAGACACCTAGTTTGGACATGATAAGAGACTATTTTTGGGTATGCGAAATAAGCCAGGGTTTTTCTGGTTCAGAGTTATGTTAGAATTACAATCGAGCGAGTTTATTAGCAGGGTTTTAATGCACGACGCATAGCTTGCCACACGACCTTATATGGCCACCAAGATGGCAAGCGTAAAGTTAGTCTTCGTGCATGTCTTACTATAAGTGCGGGTACTGTGAACAGTATCCTTTGGAGTTTTGAGATACTACAGTTCTTGTATTCATCTGGAGCATGTGACTTCATTACTAATAGAATATTGTAACATATTACTTTCAGCCAAAGGTCGGCTGCATTAGCTTGGAAAGAAGCTTTAGATATGCTATCGATGTTAAGTCCATATTTAAGCTCTTTAATGAAGTTCTCACATGTGCATCGTTGATTATAGAATCTCCAAATATCTTCGGGGCACCAACCGAGGTTGGTAACAATTGCTTGATAATCCCAGAGGTTGAACAAGCGTAGTTGCCTTGTGTCAGCATACTCAGTCTGTCTGATAAAGACTACCTTTCGGGGTTCGTCCCAGTTATGCAACTGGAGTTTGACAGAACCAACCTCTATGACAAATGAATCATCGTAATAAATCCGTTCCCACAAAACGCCATGTTCAAGGCGTCTCTTAACATTCTTGGATAACTTTAGCTTAATGGTATAACCAACCTGATCCTCTTCTAATGATGTAAGAAACTCATTAGAAGGAAAAGCGCGATCAGCCCTGACGAAGCCTAGTTTAACACCCTCTGGGAGATTTGCTTTTGCATTTCTGTAAACCTTTATGTTTTCGTCCGAGTCAGGTGTTTTTCCACTTCGTAATTCGGCATAGATGCAGGCTTTGCTATTTCCTTCAAACGCAAGAAGAGGTTGATAACTAGCTCTTCCATGATAACGGGGGTTATAGCCTACAGTAGTACCTTCTTGGCGACCATGGACTGTATTAACGGTTGAATCAATGTCAACTATTGCTTGCTTATCATCTGTAACTAATTGTCTAATTGGCAGCTGATTAACCGAATTAAGCTCTGATACCTTTTCAGCAGAGTCAAACCGTTCAAGAGTACGGTATAGATTGCTTGTGCTAGGTAACTTAGCTAGGCCAAACTTTTGTGCTAGAAACTTGTCAAATTCCATAGTCCTGGTATGGTCAATTCGTTCAAGGCCAAGCATGTATGCAGTCATAATAATCTGCATCTCACTGCTAGACGAGAAATCCGCCCATGGGGCTTTTTTGACCGATAACTCTTCTAGCTTTTGGTCAATTCCTAGTTGACGCATATAATCAACTATAATATTTGCCCCAGCAAAGGGTGTAATATTATCTAGATCAAATTGTTCATTTATTAAGCAGGAATTTTGGTTAGTGCGCGCCGAAATACTCACCTGAAAGGTGCCTCCTTTGGGGTTTGTTTTTGGTGTCGATACCTAACAAATTCCCCGTTTAGAGGCGCTTTTCCTTTTTATGGAGATATACTTAATTGGTATACCTGCGAAATCTGGGTTGAAAGTTTGCATCCAGAAGCAGCTTAGGAACTATAATGCAATTTTGCGGATAACACAGAAAAATAGCGTTTTCATGTGTCCGGTTTAGGCATGCCACACCAGGGTCTTCAACCAGCTCTTGATCG
>JAAYMV010000059.1 GCA_012521185.1 Bacillota bacterium | reverse complement strand
TTTCGGGAAACTAATTTTTCCAGGTTGCCAGTTTACCAAAACTCTATTGACAATGTTATTGGAGTAATTCATCAAAAAGACTTCTATAATCATGTGATTTATGCCGGTGAACCGCTTGAAAGCATAATTAAACCAGCAGTTTTTATTACTAAATCGATGAAAATTTCTCGTGCGCTCGAGCTTTTACAGCAGAGCAAATCCCATATAGCGATTATTACCGATGAGTATGGTGGTACTGCAGGTATCGTTACTATGGAAGATATCTTAGAAGAATTAGTCGGTGACATTTGGGATGAACATGATGAAGTTATCGAAGAATTTGAGCAGTTAAGTGATGTTGAATATAAAGTCAAAACAAGTGCCAGCCTACAAGAACTTTTCGACATCTTAGAAATTGATGAGGATGTCGGAATGCTCAAAGTTGGAAGTTGGGTAATAGAACAGCTTGGCAAAATTCCGAATGAAGGTGAAAGTTTCATCTATAAAAACTTAACAGTAACTGTAGCTCACACTGATTCTCAGCGTGTACTAGAGGTTATTGTAAAAGTTAATCCGGAAGAAGTCCAAGAAGAAGCGAGCAAAGTTTCTTAGTTTGGGTGTTACATTTGAATGACTGAAAATAGAATTAGAAGATAACTAGCTTGGCTAGTTATCTTTTTTTACGAGTTTATTCAAGAATATCTTACAAGTCTACGCATATGATAGTTATGAACAAGGAGGCGTTGAACATGCTGTGGTTATTAGTATTTTTATTTGCGGTGATAGTTGCGGCTGGCTTGACGGTTTATTTTTGGCCTAGCATTGGGAAGTGGCTTGAACAACGTAACTTAGAGCAAATTCTTAAGAATTTTAGAGAAGCAGGATGTTTAATAGAACGAAATTTAGTTTTAGCTGGTACATATCTAGATTATTTGATAGTTGCTCCTGCAGGAGTCTTTATTGTTAAAAAATGCACTTTTAGAAAAGAGAATACATATTTAATTGGTAAAGAAACAGCTCGAGTTTGGTATTATTATGAGCCTTATAAAATCAATCCAGAAATATCTGCTGAGCAGATTGTTCAAGGAGCAGTGGTGGATAATGCTAATAGGATTCCACTGCCTAACCCAATTCTTGAATGTGAGCGAGTAATTAAGACCTTAACCAGTAGCATTACTTTTTCTGGACGGTCGCTAAATTTTTATCCGATCGTTTTATTAGTCCCCCGAATTAAAGGGATTAATTTAGAACGTATCAAAAATTCCACAGCAAAAGTTATCTTTCCCGACTTGTTAGAAGATATAATTCTAGACCTAGATCAGCAACAAATTCCTGTTCAAGAATTAGAGAAAGTAAAAGATAAAATTATTAACTCAGCGGGGGTAAGAAGGGCAGGTTAATAAAAAAACAGGGCTAAGCCCTGTTTTTTTATAAATATCCGTTAGCTAACCAGCCGCCATCAACAATTAAAGTTGTCCCAGTAACATAATCAGAATCACTAGAGGACAAAAAGATTGCTGGACCAACTAAATCTTCTGGATAGCCCATCCGTCCTGCTGGAATACGAGCCGATAATTTTTCAGGTTTATGGATGCCTTGGTCAATTAGTTTTTGTACCATTTCAGTAATAATAAAGCCTGGACTAATATTATTTACTTGAATATTGTATTTTGCCCATTCCACAGCTAAAGTTTGAGTAAGCTGCATAACTCCGCCTTTACTGGCTGAATAAGCTGCTCGCATTGGGATACCGGCATGGGCAGTAACAGAAGTAATATTGATAATCTTACCCCTTTTATTTTTTATCATTTCTTCGCCTAACTCACGACACATTAAAAATGTTCCGGTGAGGTTAATATCAATACATTTTTGCCAGTTTTCTGTGGCTAATTTCTCAGAATCTGCCACCATTGAAATACCCGCAGCATTGACCAAAATATCAACTTTGCCAAATTCTGCAATGGTTTTTCGGCGTACTTCTTTTACACTAGCTTCATCAGTAACATCACATTCGATTAGCAGACACTTACGTTCTGGATTTGCTTCTAAAATAGCTGTTTTTTGCGCTTCTAACTCTTCTCTTGTTCTGCTAATTAATACCAGATCAGCACCTTCAGTAGCTAAGCCTCTAGCAATCGCGCCCCCAATTCCTCGCCCAGCTCCAGTAACCACTGCTGTTTTATTTGCTAATCGCATTTAACCACCTCTTACCTAAAGTATTCTAGATATTTTTCCCGTATTTGATCTTTTTCCAAAATTATAAGCCTTAGGTGTTCTTCAGTAATTTTTTCGGCTTGGTCGGGATCTTGAGCTTTAATAGCCTGCAAGATCTGCTTATGTTGTGTTAGAATTGTATCCCAAAATGGACTGTGAGCTAATCTAAGCATTCTTAACCGATAGAAATGATTATTCATTTGTTGAACAATAGACCAGGTTTGGATTTTACCGCTACCTGTATAAATAATTTGATGAAATTCTTCATCTAGCTCTTGCATATGTAAATAATTCTGCTTCTCACAGCAAATTTCTTGTCCTGCAATATTTGATTCTAAATAAAACAGATCTTTTTCAGAAAGCTTTTCGCAGGCTTCCCGTACAACGGCTTTTTCCAAATGTTCCCGAATAAAGCGAGCCTCTTCTACATGCTCCATATCGATAAGGGAAATAAAAGAGCCACGTTGGGGGTAGATATCTAATAAATCCTCCTGAGCTAATTTGATAAAGACTTCTCGTACGGGAGTTCTGCTTACATTATATTCTTCAGAAATATCTTTTTCTGAAATTTTAGTACCTGGCGGCAGCTGCAGGTTAAGAATTTTACTTTTAAGTGATTGGTAAACATATTCGCGAATTGATCCCTGATCTGCTCTTGAAAATGATCTTCCCAATAAACACACTCCTTACTATTCTGCCATGGTAGTGTACATGTATTTTATACCATATATTTCCAAAATGCAATGCTGTGAAAGAAAAAACCTTTGCTAACGTGATAGGTTAGCAAAGGTTGGGAAAACTACTCTTAGATTATTTTACCATTCTTAAAGTATTCCATTCGGATTCAACTTGAATAGAAGCGTCTCCGCCAGACCATGGGAATAAGAATCCGCGACGTTGACCAGTGTCGGTAGCGTCAACGATAAAGAAGGCAAATGGAAATTCTACGCCTTCACCAACAGCGTCAGGTTGTAGGAGTGACCACGGGAAAGCGGCTTCAATTGTGTAACCGCCGAAGGTTACTATTCCAGCAATTGGAATGTCAACGTTTCCAGGAATTACCCAGTTTTCCCATACTAAAGGTGTACCAACATTAGAAGTAGCAATTAAGTCAAAAATAAACTTA
>JAAYMV010000058.1 GCA_012521185.1 Bacillota bacterium | reverse complement strand
TTCTTGGTGGTTATAGCGAAAGGGTTCCACCTGTTCCCATTCCGAACACAGAAGTTAAGCCTTTCAGCGGCGATGGTACTGCCACATCTCGTGGTGGGAGAGTAGCTCACTGCCAAGACTAAGTTTAAACCTGGTAAGATATTTTAAAATATCTTACCAGGTTTTTTGTTTTCTAACAAAAGAGCAGATAGACAATGGTTTGTTTACGAAATTTCAAAAATGTGTTAAATAAACTAAGAAAGTTAGCAGGAATAAAATATTATAATATAGAAATTAATGTTACTCAACGTTTTGACATATTTTTTAGATAAATTTTAGTTTATGGAAATCTATTAGGAGGTTTTCCTATGAGCCATAAATTTAATAAAATCATCTCGAGTATTCTTCAGCTGGTTCGTAACATTATTTCTGTCTTTAGTTTTCCCAATATTAGCTTAAGAAGGAAGTTGATCATTGCTTTCTTAGGTGTAAGTATTATTCCTATCGTATTAGTTGCTGTGTTTACTTTTTCTAATGCAAGAGTCAGTATTGAGGAGCAAGTGGGACTCTTTTCTCAAGAGTTTATTAACCAAACTGCAGAAGTTATCAATTTGAAGCTGACTGATTTTGAACGTTCATCAATGATGATTCAAACTAATTCTGAGTTAATTACCTTGTTACGGTTTGGGCCAGAAGACTATGATAATCAGTGGGAGCGGTTACAAGATCAGCGCTCGATTCAGGACTTTTTAAACTCGCAACTCTATGCCAACGACGACATTCGAAGTATTGCAATTGTGAAGACGAATGGTGAGAAAATTATCGTTGGTGATGATATTTTAACTGATGAGCTTTTATCAACTTTAGTAGATTTAGCTCAAGGTACAGGTGGAAGTGTACAATGGTATACTGCTATACAGACTAACCAAGCATCAAACTATGTCTATTTGGTAAGAATTCTTTCAGATTTACGCAGGATGACCGAGGCAGGGACATTAGTTCTTGCGGTTCGGACACCAGCGTTTGCTCGAGTGTTTTCGGATATGTCGTTAGCTGAAGGAACTGAAACTTTTCTTCTTGATGATACATATGTAGTAGCTCATTCTAATAGTGAGTTGATTGGGGTTCATCTCTCATCAGAAGAACTACAACAATATCTTAGTCAAAAGCAAGCTGCTAGTGATGAACTGATTTACACTGATACAACTATCAATGATTGGCAAGTAGTTACTAGTATTCCGCGAGATGTCTTATTCGGCTCTCTTAATCAAGTTGGAGTTGCTACCGGGATTTTAACTATGCTCTGTATTATTGTTGCTGTTATAGTTAGTGTTGTTATATCTCTAGGTATTTCCAATGGTTTAAAAGAGGTTCAAGACGTGATGAAATTAGCTGAAGCTGGGCAGTTAAACATTTCTGCACCAGTAAGAGGTCAAAATGAAGTGGGTGTTTTGGCAGCAAGTTTTAATAGTATGGTATCAAATATTGCTTCATTGGTTAGTGACGTTCAGCAGGCGAATAATAAGGTTTTAATTGAGGCTAAAGAAATGACTGCATTGGCCACTAATTCTGCGGATGTAGTAGATCAAATAGCCATGTCAGTTGAATCAATTGCTGCAGGTGCAAGTTCTCAAGCCCATGAAGCTCAGCAAAGTTCAGAAATAATGTTAAACCTAGCAGATAGAATAGAGCGGGTAGTTAAGAGTGTTCAAATAGTCTCTCAGCTGACAGGTGAAGTAAAAATTAAGTTGGCAAAGTTGATTCAAAACGATGCCGGTAGACAAAAGGAACGCTCAGATCAAATCATCAAAATTATTACTGCTATAGAAGATATTAGCGAACAAACCAATCTTTTAGCCCTGAATGCTTCGATTGAAGCTGCCAGGGCTGGAGATGCCGGCCGCGGTTTTTCAGTTGTAGCGGAAGAGGTTGGTAATTTAGCTCTACGCTCACAAGAAGCGACCAAAATGATTGCAGATATAGTGATTGATATTCAAAATGAATTCCGAGAGATTAATAAAGTAATTAGCGAGGCTGGCGGAAGTAGAATTGCTGATGATGCTAGTCAAGAACAGTTAAGTACAGCGGTGGCTTTCCAAGAAATGTTAGGCACAATGGAAGATATGTTAAGATGCATTCAGCAGGTTAATCAGGCAGTACAAGAAATGATTGAGTATAAGGATAAAAGCGTGGCTAGTATAGAAAATATTGCTGCTATTGCTCAAGAGTCCGCAAGTGCTACTCAGTAAATTGCAGCTATCTCTGGTGAGCAGGCAGCTACTGCTAATGACTTAGTAGAGCTAAGCCAGCGTTTGATTAAGGTTACAGAAGACTTAGATCAAGTAATTAAGCGTTTCACCCTCTAATTTAAAAGGATTACCATTTTAATTTAATTATATTTGTAATAAAAGGAAGTGGACGTGGAGGTGGTTATTAGCGAAGAATTTAGATTTGATTGTGGGAGTTTGAATAATCAAATTTTTGGGGAGGTATTTAGGTTGAAAAGAACGATCTTAGTTGTATTGCTAGTTTGTATGCTTGTTAGTTCCTTTAGTTTAGTGGCTCTAGCACAAGAAAAAATCGTGTTACGCGTTTCCTGGTGGGGTTCGCAAGGCAGACATGATCGTACTTTGGCTGTAATTGAGCTTTTTGAGCAGAAGTATCCCCATATTACCATTGAACCAGAATTTGCAGGTTGGGATAACTATTGGGAAAGAATTGCTGCCCAAGCTGCAGGAAGAAACCTACCTGATGTATTCCAACAAGATATGCAGTATTTAGATTTATATAGTTCGCGAAATATGTTAGCAGATTTGCAACCATATGTAGCTAGCGGTGCTATCGATACTACTTATATTTCAGAGGCTGAATTGTCAGGTGGCCGGTTAAACGGCAAGTTATATGGAATCAACCTTGGTAGTAATGCCTTGGTAGGTATTTATGATCCTGAAATTTTTGCAAAGGCAGGAGTAGAAGTTCCAGGTCCAGAGTGGACATGGGATGATTACATTGAAATTGGTAAAACAATTAAGGAGAAAACTGGACTTTATTGGGCTACTCAATTCCCAGGAAACTTCTTCCATGCCTTCCATCATGTGTTAAGACAAAATGGTTATCAGTTTTATGATGGACCAAAATTAGGCTATGATGATGACAAACTATTAGCTGACTTCTTAGCTTTAGAATTAGAATTAATTGAACAGGGAATTTTTGCTCCTTATGCATTACGTGAAGAGGTTTCAAGTGTAGAAGATGATCTACTAGTTAAAGGTCAAGCTGCTACAGCTTGGGCCTGGAGTAACCAAATTGTTGCCATGAGTGCAGCTGCCAACCGTCCACTTGGTTTAATTACTCTGCCAAAAGCAAAAGACCAAGTAAAAGAAGGTCTTTATATTAAACCAAGTATGTTCTTCTCAGTAGCTGAAACCTCACCGCATAAAGAGGCAGCCGTATTATTCATTGACTTCTTTACTAATGACATTGAAGCCAATAAGATTTTATTTGCTGAGCGGGGGGTACCAATTTCTTCTAAAGTTAGAGAAGCTTTAGCACCTGATTTGACTGAAGCTCAGATTTTAATGTTTGATTACTTGAACTTAATTGGAGATCATACAAGCCCGATCGATCCTCCAGAGCCAGCCGGACATCCAGAAGTTAATCGTGCCTTAGATGATATTGACAGTATGGTTCTTCACGGAGTTATTTCTCCAGAGGAAGGCGCTAAAAGATTTAGACAAGAAGCTACTCGAATTCTACGATCCATGTAGTCGATTTTGCTCCCACAGGTATTGTCCTGTGGGAGCAGCTTAATTCCGGCTTGGAAACTTAATCTTGGGAGGGAAATTTAATGGAAAAGAATCCTAGTCTAGCTCCTGCTAAACCAGTTCCCCGTAAATTAAGGAAGGGTAAAAAATTTAAGAATCGTAATAACTTAGCGGGTTATATTTTTATATCTCCATGGCTAGTAGGCTTTTTGATGTTTACGATTATTCCAATGTTGTGGTCGCTCTACTTATCATTTACTAAATATGACATTCTTTCAAGTCCTCGATGGGTTGGCTTAATGAATTATGAAACGATGTTCAAATATGATTATCTCTTTCCGCAATCATTAAAAGTTACATTTCAGTACGCCTTTACAGCTGTACCGCTGCGCTTATTATTTGCTTTAATACTAGCTTTACTGTTATCCCAAAAGAGACGGGGAGTGGGACTTTATCGTACATTATTTTATGTTCCTTCAGTTTTTGGCGGAAGTATAGCTGTAGCAGTAATGTGGCGTCAATTGTTTGGCGTTAATGGGGCTCTAAATTCGATCTTAATGGCCTTAGGGGTGATAGAGGAAGGAATTGGTTGGTTGACAGGACCAAACACTGCTATCTGGACTTTAGTAGCCTTAGCTGTGTGGCAGTTCGGTTCACCAATGTTGATTTTCCTTGCTGGCTTAAAGCAAATTTCATTTTCCCTATACGAGGCAGCAATGATTGATGGGGCTTCTAGTTGGCAAAAGTTAATTTATATAACTTTGCCTATGCTATCACCGATAATTTTCTTTAACTTCTTAGTTCAAATGATTAATGGGTTTATGATGTTTACTCAAGCATTGATTATTACTAATGGTGGGCCTTTCAATCGTACGTTAATGTATGTTCTGTATATTTATCGAAAAGGCTTTACTGATTATAGTATGGGCTATGCTAGTGCACTAGCATGGATCATGTTAGTGATTATTGGAATTTTAACCGCCATTATATTTAAAACCTCATCTTATTGGGTGTTTTATGAAACAGGGGAGGGAAAATAATGAGATTAACCACGAAGACTAGAAAGAATATTGGCTCGGTAGTTTACCATTTATTTGTCATCGCCTTGGCGCTGTTTGTGTTTTACCCAGTAATGTGGTTAATTGCTAGTTCGTTTAAGAGCCATTCTGAAATTTTTACTGAGGCACACTCATTAATTCCCTCAGAGTTGCGGTGGGAGAACTATGTAACCGGATGGAAAGGATTTGGTCGAACAACCTTTGCCACTTTCTTTAAAAACTCATTTATTATCACATTTGCTTCTACTTTCGGACAGGTTGCCAGTTCAGCCTTGGTAGCTTATGGCTTTGCGCGCGTTAATTTCACTGGTAAGCGTTTTCTATTTGCTTGTATGATTATGACTATGTTGATTCCCGGTCAAGTATTGATGATTCCCCAGTATTTGCTATTTAATGCCCTAGGGTGGGTAAATAGTTGGCGACCATTGATTGTTCCTTCTTTTTTCGGAGTACCATTTTTTATCTTCTTGATTATGCAATTTATTCGCGGGATTCCGTATGAATTAGATGAATCAGCTAAGATCGATGGTTGTGGCGTCTATCGGATTTTCTTTTATATTATACTGCCCAATATAGTACCAGCTCTTATTACATCTACCATATTTGCCTTTTATTGGAAATGGGAAGATTTCTTAGGCCCATTATTATATTTACAGTCAGCAGAGCTCTATCCAGTATCCCTAGCCTTACGTTTATTCTCAGATCCAGCAGCGATAACAGATTGGGGTGCTATGTTTGCTATGTCGGTAGCTTCATTAATTCCGGTGTTTATCTTATTTGTTTTATTCCAGAAATATTTAGTGGAAGGAATTAGCACCACAGGATTAAAGGGATAATTGCCAAATAAAGCAGGATTATGGCGATTTATCGCGAAAGATAAAAAGTGCCAATCTATGATAAAAAGGTTTTCTTACTATGATGGATTGTGTCAAGTAGGGGTCTAGCAAACACTTACCTAATAAGGTATAATATAGGTTGGTTATCATAATATTATTTGAAAGAGGGGATATTGGCTGTGAAAAAATACGCTGTCTGTGGAGTAAGTAACCGGGCAATTGGCATGTTTATTACTCCTATTGCTCAAAGATTCTCCCATAATAGCAAAGTGGTGGGACTATTAGACATAGATCCACGCAGATTTGAAGTATGCAAAGAAAGAGTTCCAGAAATGGCTGATGTAGCCACTTATACTCCAGATCAATTCGAGCAAATGTTGGCTGAACAAAAGCCAGATGCATTAATCGTTGCTGGAGTAGACAATACTCATGCTGAGTATATTATTAAAGGTTTAGCTCATGACTTGGATGTTATTTGTGAAAAACCGATGGCTACTACCAGTGAAGACTGCAATGCAATTCTAGAAGCAGAAGCAAAAAGTAAAGGTAAAGTAATCGTTACCTTTAACTACCGTTATGCACCAATCCATACTAAAATTAAAGAACTAGTTTTAGAAGGTAAAGTTGGTCGTGTAACTTCTATTGACTTAAACTGGTATATTGATACTTTCCATGGTGCTAGCTATTTTAAACGCTGGAACAGATTACGTGAAAAATCTGGTGGCTTATCTATCCACAAGTCTACACATCACTTTGACTTAGTTAATTGGTGGATTGATCAGAAGCCAGTAGAAGTTTTTGCTTATGGTGCTCTTAACTACTATGGCCCAGAAGGCGAATTAAATCCACGTAAAGTAGATGGACGCTTCTGTGGAAATTGTCCAGATAGCAGCAATTGTACTTATTACATGCGTTGGACTACTCGAAGCGCAGATTCAATGCCTAAAGATGACCATATTGGTGCATTAGGTAAGATTGAAAATCCATATACTAATTATCGTCCAGATAGTTGTATCTTTAACTCTGATATTGAAATCGAAGATACTTATGTTACTTCGATTAAATTTGATAAAGGCGCATTATTAAGCTATTCTGTAAACTTCTCAACTCCATATGAAGGATACCGTTTAGCGATTAATGGTACTAAGGGTCGTATTGAAACTATGGAATTCCACGCTCCAAATCGAGTTCCATTCCCAACACCTGTACAAACCATTGATTACTTCCCATTATTTGGTTCTAGAGAAAGAATTTGGGTAGTACAACGTGAAGGTGGTCATGGTGGTGGAGACCCAGTTCTACTAGAGGACATCTTCTTAGGCGTAGATCCAAACAGACCATATGAAATTCTCTCTGGTGCACTAGATGGTGCTTATTCAGTAGTAACTGGGGAGGCAGTTTGGAAATCTGTAAAAGAAAATCGTCCAATTCGCATTGACGAATTATTGAAAGTAAAATAAGTTAAAAGCTTCTCCTAGTTTGGGAGAAGCTTTTTTAAAATTTATAGAGGCACAGTTTTCGCAGTAATGGAATATCCTAGGGTGAGGTGATCAAATGGTATGCTTCTTATGTCAGCAAACAGAACAACCCTTGGGCTTTCAGATAAAAGATAACCAAGTTTGCCAGGCCTGTGAAGAAAAGTTAGTGGAAACAGACGTTTGTGACAAGTCTTATGATTATTACATAGAACGATTCAAATTATTATGGCAAGAGTTGCTAGTTGATTAACTCCTGGTCAAGACGGTCAGGGGTTTTTCCGTTAGTAAGTGGTTGAGCATTTAGGGATTAAAGCTTATAATAGACAAGGAAAGTTAATGGAAGGATTGATAAAGGAGTAAAACCCCTTTATGCCGAATTCAGTAGAGAGGTAGTGTCACCATGGGGAAAGGTGTCTTTATTACATTTGAGGGAATTGATGGCGTTGGCAAAACCACTCAGCTTAATATTTTGTGCAAACAATTACAGAAATTAGGTTACACAGTTGTCAAAACTCGTGAGCCTGGCGGAACTTGGTTAGGTCGACAAATACGTCAAATATTGTTGGCACCTACTGACCAGGCAATTAGTCAACAAGCAGAGATTTTATTATACGCAGCTGATCGGGCTCAACATGTTCAAGAAATTGTTAAACCAGCTTTAGCAGCTGGAAAAATAGTAGTCTGTGATCGTTACGTCGATTCTTCTATAGCTTATCAGGGATATGGATTAGGCTGGGATGTTGAAGCAATAGTGCAAATTAATCAAAAGGCCATTGACGGATTAATGCCTCATTTGACGCTTTGTTTAGATAATGAACCTGAACTAACCTTGACTAGAACTAAGGGAGATCGGATTGAGCAGCGGGATATTGCTTATTATCAAAGAGTGCGGCAAGGTTACCAGGAAATTGCTCAACAATACTCTGAACGTTTTAAAATTATCTCAGCGCAGGGTTCGATAGAAGAAGTTTCCCAGCGAGTGTGGAAAATAATTCAAGAGAGGGGTTTAGTATGAAACTTTTAATTACCATCGTTCAAGATCCAGATGTTCAGCCTTTGCTAGAAAAGTTAACGGAAAATGGTTTAAGTGCTACTAAGTTAGCGAGTACCGGTGGATTCCTAAAAGCTGGTAATACTACTTTGCTAATTGGTGTGACTGATGATAAAGTAGCCTTAACCTTAGATATTATTGAAGATGTTTGTAAATCAAATCCCGATAAGAACAATCGTCGCGGCTTATTAAGTAGAAGTCCAGCCACTAGTGTTGGCTCTGCTACCGTATTTAAGTTAGATGTTGAAAGGTTTGAAAGGATTTAAAAAGAGAATGAGGTTATGCTATGAAAATAGATAAGTTTAACCGCCCACAACAGCGAATACGTAGTAGTAAAAGTGGGAAGAGTGTTTCAGTTAAACATAGCCCTTTTCTAGAAATATTAGAACAAGAAGAGACCATTCAAACCATAGATTTGGATTTAGCTTTAGAGCAAATTGATGAAATTGGACGTCGTTTACGGCAAAATCCTTCCTATCGTGAATTGCGTGCGTATAAAGAAGCTATTCGTAGTTTTTTGTCGGCGGCTATTGAAAGAATGTATCGGGTGGAAGCTAAACGCTTTGTGGATTTAACTGGACGACGTCGTATTTATTTTTTAGTAGATTGTGTTGATAAAAAGTTGGAAGAGTTAACTGAGTTAATACTAAGGAATCAAATTCCAACGATCGAGGTAGCAAGGAGACTTGATGAAATTCGTGGATTGTTGCTAGATATAAACACCTGAGGTGAATACTAAGTGCGATTATCAGAAATAATCGGACAGCCTATCGCAACTACAACTTTGGCTCGCGCGATTGAGACTAATCGAATTTCACATGCCTATTTGTTTCATGGCGAAGCCGGAGTTGGCAAAGAGACAACAGCCAGATCTTTTGTCAATCACCTTTTATGTGAAACGAGACAGGCCTGTGGTAGTTGCAGTAGCTGTCAGAGTTTAAAAAGGAATAATAATCCTTATTTTCATGTATTGGAAACAGATACCAGCATTAAAATTCAAGAGATTCGCAGTTTGAAAAGAGATACTCAATTCAAGCAAGAGCAATATAATGTGTGGTTAATTAAAGATGCTGATAAAATGACATTACAAGCTGCAAACAGTTTTTTGAAATTATTAGAGGAACCTCCAGAATATGTAGTTTGGATTTTGTTAACTACTAATCTTGCAAGTATCTTACCAACGATTGTTTCTCGTTGTCAGGTAATAAGTTTTCCTAGATTGTCAGATGATATTGTTCGAAAATTGTTACAGGAAAAAGTAAATAATGCTGATCAAAGCAAAATAGATTTAGTAGCTAGAATGGCTCGTGGTTCGATTGGTAAAGCTTTAGATTTGTGGGATGATCAATTTATAGAAAGACGAAACTGGGTAGTAAAGCAATTAGTAAAATTGCCTACTATGGATATTCCACAAGTATTAGGTTTAAGTCTGACTTGGGAAGAAAAGCGGGACCTGGTAATTAGAGATTTAGAACAAATGTTAGAATGGTATCGTGATCTATGGTGTGTAAAAACTAAAGCTACCGACTCTCTCCATCATATTGATTATTTGCATGAGTTATCTGTTACCTGTGAAAAATATACGAAAGAGTCTTTGGAGCAGATCACCTCATTAATAATTGAGATGCTTACTTACCTTAATAGAAATGTGAGAGTTAGGTTTGTACTAGGACATTTGCTACTTCAAATGAGAAAAGGAGCGCTTGCTTGATGGTTACTGTTGTAGGAGTCAGATTTAAAAAGGCTGGCAAAGTCTACTATTTTGATCCCGGTGATCTTGATATAGATAAAGGAACTCTTGTAGTAGTGGAAACTGCAAGAGGTTTAGAGTGCGGTGAAGTGGTAGTTGGTCCAAAGCAAGTTCAGGAAGACGAGATTGTTCAACCACTGAAAAACGTTATTCGAGAAGTAACGGAAGAAGATCTTGTTCAGTTAGAAACAAATACTAAGGAAGCTGCCAGAGCCCATGAAATTGCTTTAGAAAAGATTGCTGAACATGGATTACCGATGAAATTAATTGATACAGAATACACATTTGATACTTCAAAGTTGATTTTTTATTTTACTGCTGATGGCAGAGTTGATTTTCGGGAGCTAGTAAAGGATTTAGCTGCAATCTTTAAAACTAGAATTGAGCTGCGCCAAATTGGCGTTCGTGATGAGGCGAAAATGATAGGCGGTCTTGGTCCTTGTGGACGGGCTCTTTGTTGTGCTAGTTTCTTAGGAGATTTTGAGCCTGTTTCCATAAAAATGGCTAAAGAGCAGAACTTATCCCTTAACCCAACAAAAATTTCTGGTATTTGTGGCCGCTTAATGTGTTGTTTAAAATATGAATCGGAAACATATAAAGAAGCTAAAGAAGAACTACCTAACATTGGTTCTACTGTTTTAACGGAATATGGCGAGGCAGAAGTGGAAGACGTTAATCTATTACAAGGTTTAGTTACTGTTAAAGTTGAAGATGAAAATTACACCTTAGATGCAGATGAAGTCGAAGAAATCAGTCGTGATATCTTACGTTCTAGAAAAAAAGTTCAGGAATCATTGAACCAGGATGAAGACGATGTCGTCGAAGAATTTTATGATGAAACTTTGATAGATTATGAGCCAAAACCTCAAATCCATCAGCATTTAGAGTTTAATTCAGATCTTAAACCAGATGTTAAGTCAGAGATTAGGTCTGAAGGAAAAGAAAAAAAGAAAATCTCTAAGAAACCACGAAGACCGAGAAAACGGAAAAGAAATAGAAAGCCTAAAGAACATTTAGGTGTGAATAAGCCGCAAGGTAATAAACAGCAGTCATAAAAGGTGATTAAATGTTATATGTTTGTGCAACACCGATTGGTAATTTGGAGGATATTACCTTAAGGGTTTTGCGAACGTTACGAGAAGTAGATTTAATTGTAGCTGAAGATACTCGCAGAACTCTTCAGCTCTTGAATCACTTTGAAATAACTAATAAGTTGACCAGTTTGCATCAGCATAATGAACATGCCCGGGCAGCGGAAATTGTTGATTTATTAAAGAGTGGGCAAGAAATTGCTTTAGTATCAGATGCAGGCATACCGGGGATCTCTGATCCTGGAGCAGAACTAATTAGACTAGTAATTGAGGAAGGTTTACCATTAACGGTGTTGCCAGGAGCAAATGCTGCTTTGACAGCTTTTGTTCAAAGTGGTTTAAAAACTGATGCCTTCTATTTTTGCGGATTTCTCCCCCGCAAGCATAAAGAACTACGGGAAGAATTAAATAAATTGAAGAGTCTTTCTTGTCCACTGATCTTTTACGAAGCGCCACATCGTCTTTTAAAAGTATTGCCAGTTTTACGTGAAGTTTTAGGGGATCGGCAATGTGCTGTTTCGCGGGAATTAACGAAAAAATTTGAGGAAACCATTCGTGGCCGTTTATCAGAAATTGAAGCACATTTTACCAAGCAAGAGCCTAGAGGAGAATTTGTTATAACAGTGGATGGGGCAGAAGCAGTTCAGAAGGAACCGGTTATTGATATCAAAGAACAATTATTAGTTTTCCTTAACCAAGGGATGTCGCGCAAGGATGCCATAAAGGCAACAGCGGCTGTGCTTGGTGTAAATCGCAATCTTGTTTACCAACATGCTTTAGAATTAAAAGACGAATAATATTAAAACAGGGAAGGAGCTTCCCTGTTTTTTATTTGAATAATTCTCTTTGTGTTCTAGAGCGTACTAAGCGGCGTAAAGTATCGCCTCTTAGGCCAGAGCGGGTTGATTCCAAAGTGACTACATCCTGGGGTTGGACATTACCTAGATTTACGTTCGGGCCTAGTTTGTTTAATAAGTAATTATGTTGACTGGTTTGTGGTGCCTCAAAGATCACTTGATTAATATCAGATATTCCTTGAAGCAGTTCATTTAATAATTCTTCCCGGACATCGCCTTGTTGGTCGTAGATTCCTACTCCTGCCCCAGAATCTCGACCTTCGATGATTACTTTTTCAGCACCAGTTTCTAAGTCTCTAGCTATTTGTTCAATAGTAGCTTGGGCTTCTAACCGAATAGTCCGATCTTTTTTCCCAATCTCAGATAATACGCCAAAACCGTAATCTAAACATTGCTTGATATAATCGGCACGTAAATCTGGTGGTAGATCGATGGTTCCTTCAGATACTTCTAGGTAAGTAAAGCCAAGTCTTTTTGCTCTTTGACAAAATTCTGGCACTTTACCTTGATAAGCGGCAATTTCAAAAAGAGTACCTCCTGGATAGATATGAATACCATAGGATTTAACTAGTTCAATCTTTTCCTGCATTAAATCAATTGGGTATAAGGCCGAACTACCAAAAGCGATTTTGATAAAGTCAATATGTTCACCAGCTAATTCTAATAAGTCCTTAGTAGCAGCAATACCTAAGCCCTTGTCGATTACCATAGTAATTCCCGTGCCTCTTGGTTTATGCAGTATTCGTTTTGCCTCGGGAAGTTCAATTACAGAATCCCAGGCATGGTAAAACGATGGATCATATGTCATTATTATGTCCCCCTATGAAAATGGATTTACCATAATATTCTATGCCTCCTTGGTAGGGGGTGTGATAAAACAAAATCCAATAATGGCTGCTAGCGATGTTATAACCGCAGCTCCAACAAATAATACCCAAACTCCATAGCGTACTGCAAGACCGAAAGTAGGAGGACCGATAGCTACACCAAAGAAACGAACGGTACCGTAAAGACTAGTCACAACTCCGCGTTTATCTGCTTTAGTGGCCCCAGTAGTTAATGTATTAATTGGGGGCAGTACTACGCCAATGCTTATTCCAAGTAAAGTCATTATCGTCATAAACAAAAAGATATTGGTAAATACCGGAATTAAGAGCAGCATAATCGTAGCTAAAACAGTACCGGCCACGATCGTTGGTTTCCAGAATTCTTTTGACTTTGCTAAAATAGTACCGCTAATATAGGACGTTAAAGCCATAGCAGTTACAGGAATAGCGAGTACAAAACCTTTTTTTAAACCGAAAATATCGTAATCTGCCTCTAAAATATCTGACACCCAACTAAGTACTCCAAAGAGAGTAAATAGCACTACCATTCCCACAAAGTAGCAGGAGAGTAAAAGTTTCGCCTTTTCTTTAAATACTGCTACTAATTTAGCCCAATATTCTTTGAAGGATTCCTTGGCTTTGTTTCCTTCTGGCTCTTTGACCAAAAACCAAACTCCTAGAGCTACGGGAAAGGCAAAAATCCCATAAAAAAAGAACGGTGCAAACCAGATAATCAATGCTAACAAAGACCCCAGAATTGGACTAACCACTTTTCCTAATCCATTAGAGGCCTCTAACAGGCCAAGTACTTTAGTTCGTTCGTCGCTTTGGAAGATATCGCCAGCTAAAGCCATGGCTAGCTGATAGGTTCCACCAGCACCAGTGCCTTGAACGATTCGTCCAACAATCAATAATGGATAGGGGTTATCTAAAAGCCAGGCAGCGATGCCACAGATTAGCCCGCCAATACCATAAAGGAATAAAGCTGGTACAATAATTACTTTCCTTCCGTATTTATCCGAGAGGAAGCCAGTAAAAGGAATTAGTAGACCAGCTGGCAGAGAGAAAAAAGTAATAATAAGCCCAACTTGAAATTGAGTTAATTTCATAGCTTCCTTCATTTGAGGAAATACTGGGATTAACATGGAATTGCCTAAAACCATAACAAAAGGTACACCACAAAGAACAGCCAGTTGGATTGCGATATTTTTTTTCATGATGATCCCTCCAATGACTTCTCTATTAGTATGTTTGCTTTAGGGTAAGATACACTTGACAAACAATTCCAGAATAGCTATAGTAAGGTGTAGATATGGGAAATACTATGAAGGAGAAGAGTAAGTTTTGATTTCCTGATAGAGAGCTAGGGGTTGGTGGAACCTGGTAGGAATGACAAACCGAACATGGCTCCGGAGTAGCTAGCTGAACTTAGAGTAGGTGTTGCCGGGGGAAGCCCGTTATAGCTTCAGGGTATAAAGACAATAGTAGTGTCTATTGTTGGAGTACCTGATAAGGTTGTATACGTGAGTATGCAGCGAACTTGGGTGGTACCACGAGATCTCTCGTCCCAGATGGGATAGAGGGATTTTTTGTTTTAGTTCAACACAGAATAGGAATATTGCAAGGAGGATTCTAATGTCAAAAGAGCGTTTTTATATTACGACTCCAATCTATTATCCTAGTGATAAATTGCATATTGGACATGCTTATACCACCACTGTGGCAGATAGCCTAGCCAGATGGCATAAGTTTACTGGTAAAGAAGTGTTATTTTTAACAGGTTCTGATGAACATGGTCAAAAAATTCAACGAATTGCTAAGGAAAAAGGCGTTTCACCACAAGCCTATGTAGATCAGATTGTAGCTACTTTTAAAGAATTATGGAAACGATTGGATATTGACTATGATGTGTTTTTGCGCACAACAAGTGCAGAACACCATAAGTCGGTTCAAGAAGTATTTCGTCGTATTTATGAAAAGGGTGATATTTACAAGAGTAAGTATCAAGGCTGGTACTGTATTCCTTGTGAAACTTACTGGGTAGAATCTCGGCTAGAAGAAGACAAGATTTGTCCAGATTGTGGCCGTCCAGTAGAATTAGTGGAAGAAGAAAGTTATTTCTTTAAATTATCGAAGTATCAGGATCGATTATTAGAACATATAGAAAAACATCCTGAGTTTATTCAACCTGAAAGTCGTCGTAATGAAATGGTAAACTTTATTAAAGAAGGCCTGGAAGACTTATGTATTTCTCGAACAACTTTTGATTGGGGAATTCCAGTTCCAATTGACGAAAAACATGTTATTTATGTATGGCTAGATGCATTAACTAATTATATTACAGGAATAGGATTCCCTGATAACCAGCCATTAATGGAAAAGTGGTGGCCAGCAGATGTTCATTTAGTAGGTAAGGAAATCATGCGATTCCATACCATTATTTGGCCGATCATGTTAATGGCTTTGGAATTACCGTTGCCGAAGACTGTTTTTGGTCACGGCTGGTTATTATTTGATGACGATAAAATGTCGAAATCTAAGGGTAATGTAGTAGACCCTCATGTTTTAATTGATGAAATTGGCGTAGATCCAATTCGCTATTTTCTAATGAGAGAAATATCATTTGGTCAAGATGGCAATTTTAGTCGACGGGCTTTAATTGAACGGACTAACTCAGATTTAGCCAATGATTTAGGTAACTTGCTAAATCGTAGTTTAGCCATGTTAGAGCGTTACTTTGATGGAGTTGTTCCAGAACCAAAAGAACAAGAAGCTATTGATGTTGAATTACAAGAATTAGCTGCAAAAACCAGTGAGAAATTAGAGGCGCTAATGGATAAATTAGCGATTAATGAAAGCTTAATTAGCATTTGGCAGTTAATTGGTAAAGCCAACAAATATATTGATGAAACGGCTCCTTGGGCACTTGCTAAAGATCCAGAGAAAAAAGATCGTCTAGCAACAGTAATGTATAACCTAATAGAAGTACAAAGAATCATTGCTTTATTAGTTAAATCCTTTATTCCCCGTACTGGTCAACGGATTTGGGAGCAATTAGGTATTGCTGAAGATATCAACAGCTTGTTAATTACTGATACTAAATGGGGCGGTTTGAAACCAGGCACCGAGACTAATAAAGGGGAACCGATTTTCCCTAGAATTGAGGTTGACAAAGTGGAAGTAGTTAAAGAAGAAAAAGTTAAAGAAGAAAAAGTGGAAAAAACAGATAATGTGGTGAATTTAATTGATATTAGTGATTTTGCCAAGCTGCAACTAAAAGTGGCTAAAATTGTGACTGCTGATCGGATTAAGGGCGCAGATCGCTTATTAAAACTACAAGTAACTACTGGCGATTCCGAAAGACAAATTGTGGCTGGAATAGCTCAGCATTACCAACCTGAGGAATTAGTAGGACGTAATGTGGTAATTGTTGCTAATTTAAAACCAGCAAAATTAAGAGGCGAATTGTCAGAGGGTATGCTATTGGCAGCCACCTCAAGTGATGGTACATTGGAATTGGTATCAGTATCAGATCGCATTGCTCCGGGTAGTATAGTTAAATAGGAGGGGTGAAAGCTTGATTGATAGTCATGCACACTTAAATGATGAACGTTTCGAAGGCATCCATGCTCAAGTTATTCAGCGAGCAAAAGAAGCAGGAGTAGAGGTTATTATTAATGTGGGCTATGATTTACCCTCTTCCCAAAAGGCTATTGAATTAGCCGCTTCTTATCCTGGATTATACGCCACTGTTGGCTTTCATCCTCATAGTGCTAAGTTATTTAATGAAGCAGGGTATGACGAGTTAATTACTTTAGCTCAACAGCCAAAGGTTGTAGCAATTGGAGAAATTGGTCTAGATTACTATTATGATAACTCCCCACGTGAACAGCAAAAATATGCTTTTCGCCGCCAAATGGCTTTGGCTAAAGAATTAGATTTGCCGGTAGTAATTCATTCCCGTGATGCTACCAAGGATACTATAGATATTATTAAAGAATTTCCAGATGTTCGTTGTTTGCTACATTGTTATTCTGGCAGTCTAGAAACTGCTAGAGAGTATTTGGCAATGGGTCATTACATTTCCATTGCCGGCCCGGTAACTTTTAAGAATGCTAGTAGATTACAGGAAGTGGCTAAGAATATTCCGTTAGATCGTTTATTGATCGAAACAGATTGTCCTTATTTGGCGCCAGTACCAATGCGAGGTAAGCAAAATGAGCCGGCCTATGTTAAGTATGTAGCTGAGAAACTTGCTGAGTTACAGCATGTTTCTTTTGAGGAGCTGGTCAAACAGACCATGGAAAATACAATTAAGTTTTTTGCTTTGGAACAATAAATTAAAACTTTTTTAGCAAAAAACGGTTGACTTTAGCATAGATTTCCTGTATTATATGTTTTGTGACTAGGGACGAGCCATTAGCTCAGTCGGTAGAGCACCGGACTTTTAATCCGGGTGTCCCGCGTTCGAGTCGCGGATGGCTCACCATTTGCCCCCATCGTCTAGAGGCCTAGGACACCGCCCTTTCACGGCGAAGGCACCGGTTCGAATCCGGTTGGGGGTACCACTTAAATAATTAACTCTTTCCAGTTTGGAAAGAGTTTTTTTCTTAAGAATAAACCCTCCTGACTTAACAAAAACTAGAGAGTAAAGGGAGGGATAATATGAACAGATCATGGATAGCAGCTGTTTTAATTGTTCTACTATTGGGTGGAGCTTGGTATTTTAGTACCCAACGCGGGGCAATGGCTAAAGATTGGAAGGATGGCACATACGTAGGAGAATCAAAACGTGATGAGCGTGGTGGCTTTGGACAGACTAAGCTAACGATTAAGGATGGAAAAATTACCCAGGTTGAATACACCGAGTTTTCTGCTGAAGATACTCCTAAAGATGATAGCTATCCTTATCAGTTTATTTTTGAAGCTATTCCAAAATTAGAGGAAGATTTAATCGAAGTTCAAGACCCGGCTAAAGTTGATCAGGTTAGTGGGGCAACAGCTACTTGGAATAAATTTAAGGAAGCAAGTCAAGATGCTTTAGATAAAGCTAAATAGCCAGGGAAAGGCTCCGAAGTGTGGAGCCTTTTTTCTTACTTAGTGTAAAGTTACTGTAGGACAGGAAATCGGCTTAGAAAAAAAGAAGAAGATCTCACCGTCCCGGTCGGACGAGTACAAAGTACTCTGAGGTGAGATCTTCTATGCAATCAATATTCGAT